>NZ_LR134438.1 GCF_900637865.1 Legionella adelaidensis | reverse complement strand
AAGGGGACATGCTGCGTTACATAATTTAAAAATATCATAAATCAATTTTACCCCCTTTTGGGAATTATCTAAAAGCAGTAAGGCCCTCAGCATTGGGTAATTGCAAGGTACAGATTTCAGAAACGCCACCATTGTTACAAACAACTAACCCGTTATCCGCATCTAAAACGCCTCCTTGCCACATACAGCACCCTTGGAATTTTTGTAAATCCATCACTGCATGGCGGGTGCAATAACAAGAAGAGTAATACCCATTTTTACACACAAAACGACCTGCGGAAGTATCACAATAATGTAATCCACCCATATTCGCACAACATTCAGAATTTACGCTATAAGATGAATGAAAAGTAAAAGATAAAAGACAAAGCAAGAAAACCCGCATAATGTGCATTGCTTATTCCCTTAAGGTGTATTGAGCGTAGAATAGCATATACCCAAGATACTTCAAATGTTGGGTTATGTTGTCCGTCTCTTCCCTGATAGAATCCTTTAGCATTGAAATGCAAAAATAAGTTAGCTGCAAGATCAGAATCGGAATAAATAAAGTTTGACACCTTCTTTATTTTTTAAGCAAGGGTTGCCGAGAGTCATCTTTTCCATCAGCCATTTTCCCTTCTTTTACATACTGTTCGAGAGCGGTCTGGAATTGCTTGGATGATACGTCCTTTACGTTTAAATCCAGGGCGCTTTTTAATTTTTCTTTCTCTTCAACCTGCATTTTCGCTAATTTATTAATTAAATCTTTGCAAGAAGCTGTGAGCCCGCTATGCGAACCAAACTTGCTTCTATGGGTATTGGCTATAGTTATTAGGGTCTGGAAAGTTTTGTTAATTTTTTCGTTATCATCTAGGCTCAAGGCATCTACGAATTTGATAAGGGCAAGATTGATTTTAGTTTGTTTATCCACATAGGTTTGTGTTGCCAGTGAGTCCAGCAGAGTCCGGCTTCCCTTCACTTCTGGAATTTGCGCCAATAATTTTGGATTTGTGATTAAAATAGCTTCTAACTCTTTTCGTGTTTTCTCATCTCCTTCAAATTTTCTGGTAACTTCCATTAAAGGGATAATGTCTGGAGAATATTTTTTTGCCAGACTAAAAGCATCATGCCCATCGTTAGCTTTTTGTTTTAAAATATCTTCGCGGCTCTTGGGGTCTAATTGGAGCATCGCAGAAAGAATAGAAGCAGTTGCCACAGGATTGGATATGATGGCCTGCATCAGCGCATTGTTACCCCAATCATTGGTCTCTTTTAACATCTCACTCTGATCTTTTGCTGGGAGTCCGCTGATTGCTTTAAAAACAGCAGGAACTGCTCCAGGCTGCGAAAGAGTCCTACCAGCTGCCCATAGGAGAAGATTATCTCCAGCCAACCTTGTATTTTTGATAATCTCAGCTTTTGCATCTGTGTCTAGTTCACCTATCGCAGTAATAAGTGAGACAACTGCCAATCGAGCTGCCAAGGGAGGAAAATCCTGGCTTTCAACGGCTAGTCTGAGCGCATTGCAATTGAATCTATCTGTCTTACTTAAAATCTTAGCTTGTATTTTTGGCTCTAGTGTTCTTATTTCATCAAGGAGTAACTTGACTGCTTCGGGGGCATCTAAGGCGGCTAATAAAAGGGCAGTATTTTCATCGTTGCGTTCCTGCGTTAAAATATTAGCGCGATCTTGTGGTGCTAGTGTGCCTATGGCAACGAGAATGGGCTCGACTACTTGGGGGTTGTTTTCAACTGCCAGCATTAGCGCAGTATTTCCATCATTGCGTTCCTGCGTTAAAATATCAGCGCGATCGTGTGGTGCTAGTGTGCGTATGGCAGCGAGAATGGGCTCGACTACTTGGGGGTTGTTTTCAACTGCCAGCATTAGCGCATTGCGTCCAACCCAATCTGTTTTTTTTAAAATTTTAGTTTGTGTGGAGGGGTCTAGAGTACTTATTGCAGCAATGATAGGTGCGACTGCTGTAGGTTGAAATTGAGCGGCCAGCATGAGTGCATTTAGTCTTCCTGTTGATACTTTTAAAATCTCAGCCAGTATTTCTCGTTTTAACTCGCTAAGTGCAGCAAGGACAGGTGCAGGCCTACGTTTGGCCTGATTCACCTCTTCCAGCGCCTTAACCAATTTAGTAACGGTTATCTTATTTAAGTCGGAGCGAAATATCTCCCGCGTTCTTTGTTGAGTGCGGGAAAGGTGCAACAAATCTTTCTCATTGAGATGTTTTCCGATCTCAGAAAGAACATCATCCGGAAGATGCTCAAACTGATCCTGCCTTTCCTCGCCCCCACTTTGTTCTTGTAGTGTAGTTGGTTTCTCTTTGCTCACAATAACCTCATAACACCATATAGGCGGTGCTTTCTAATTGTATTGTTTAAATTATAGCAGATTATCACAAGTCTCTTTGAGGTATCTTGTGGAATCTACTCTAATAAAGCTACATCTGCTCCTTCAATCTCCACTGCTTCAATCTTCTGAAAACGTTGGGTAATTTTTTTGGCTGAAGTATTTACCTCATTTACATCTTGATGTGCTAAATCGATGTGTTTGGTGAGTTTATCCATGCGTTTTTCAAAACGTTGAAAGTCATCTGCCAAAGATTGCAGGTGTTTTTGAATAATGTGGACTTGCTTTCGAGTAGCATCATCTTTTAACACCGCTCTGGCGGTGGTTAATACCGCCATAAGCGTGCTGGGAGAAACTAACCAAACCTTTAACTTGTGGGAAAGGGTGACTAATTCGGGGTAGTTGGTGTGTATTTCTGCGAAAATGGCTTCTGCAGGAATGAACATGATTGCGCCGTCGGTGGTCTCGTTAGGAATAATATATTTTTCCGCTATGTCTTTAATATGTTTTTGCAAGTCTTGGCGGAATTGCTGTTGCAGGGTTTTTATTTCCGCAGAGGTTGAGGGGGTATTCATTAATTTTTGGAAGGTTTCTAATGGAAATTTTGCGTCGATGACGATATTTCCAGTGGGTTCTGGTAGAAAGAGTATACAATCCGCTCGCTTTTGATTACTTAAAGTGTATTGCAAGCTGTAATTAGTTGTTGGGATCATATTACTAATTAATGCCGAGAGCTGTACTTCTCCGAAAGCCCCACGGGATTTTTTATCCATTAATACATCTTGTAAACTCACTACGTGGGTGGATAATTCAGTAATTTTCTTTTGCGCTTCATCAATAATAGTTAATCGTTTTACTACATCGACGAAAGTCGTAGAGGTTTTCTCAAATCCTTCGGTTAACTTTGTGTTTACTTGGGTAGTTAATGCATGTAAGTGATTTCTAATCTCTTCAGTAAGTGTTTGTAAATGAGAGGTTAAAGACGAGGCATGTTGCTTGAAACTGTGGTTCATTTGCTCACGAATATCCACCATTTGGCGCTGGACTATATCCGTTATGATTTGATGCGTTGACAGGTGCCCTTGTGCAATTTTCTCTATCAGGGCTTGCTGGCTAGTTTGAGCTACTTGTTGTGTATCCAAGTGTAATTGATGAATTCTTTCTGTGATGAGCGTTTGGAATTTCTCATAGCGTTTAAAGAGAAAAAATATAAAAGTAATGGGTAATAAAATACCTGCACCTAATAGGAGATAAACCAGATTAAGTTCGCTCATCATTTCCCTTGTTATATATTGAAGAAGACAGTATATACTAGATACTCTTTATTACATTGGTTTTTGTAATGGCAGAAGATATATCGAATAAATTAAAAGAATTAAAAGATAAAATTCGTCTGTATGATTACCATTATTACGTAAAAGATGAACCCCTGGTTCCGGATATTGAATATGACCGCTGTTTTATGCAATTGCGAGAATTAGAAGAGCAATATCCTGAATTGATTTCACCAGACTCTCCTACTCAACGGGTGGGTATTGCTCCTGTGGCCTCGCTAGAACCCATTGCACACCATCAACCAATGCTTTCTTTAGGGAACGTATTCACTGAAAGCGAACTAAAAGCATTTTTAAAAAGGGTGGCTGATAAGCTTGCGCTGCAAGAAGAGGAATTGGTTTTTGTTGGTGAACCAAAGTTGGATGGTTTGGCCGTTAATCTTACTTATGAGCAAGGAAATTTAATCTCCGCTGCCACCCGTGGAGATGGTGCTGTGGGTGAAAATATTACCAGTAACATTAAAACAATTGAGGCAGTTCCTTTAACCTTGTTGGGCGAAAGTATTCCCCCTTTTATAGAAATTCGTGGAGAAGTTTACATACCCAAAAAAGAATTTGAATTATTTAATGAAAAGGCGCGTCAATTAGGTGAAAGAACATTTGCCAATCCAAGGAACGCAGCCGCAGGTAGCTTGCGGCAATTAAATCCTGCTATTACTGCACAAAGGCCATTAGCTATTTATTTTTATGGGATTGGAGAATGCCGGGGAATGAAGTTGCCTGCCACACATTGGGGGCAGCTTAAATTATTACGCAATTTTGGCTTCAGAGTGTCTTCGGAGGCTCAAATTGTTAAAGGATTTAATGGCTGTATGGAGTTTTACCTAAGTATTTTAGCTAAAAGAGAAAGTTTACCCTTTGAAATTGATGGTGTAGTTTATAAACTCAATAATATTGCCCAACAAAAAGAATTAGGCTTTGTTTCTAGAGCCCCTCGTTTTGCTTGCGCACATAAATTTCCTGCCAGTGAAGAAATGACGGTTTTATTGGATGTTGATTTTCAAGTAGGAAGAACTGGGGCCTTAACTCCGGTTGCCAGGCTGAATCCTGTGAGTGTTTCAGGAGTTACGGTATGTAACGCTACTTTACACAATATAGATGAAATAATTCGTAAAGATATTCGTATTGGCGACACTGTGGTAGTACGTCGAGCTGGGGATGTTATTCCTGAGGTTGTTAGTGTCGTTATGGAAAAACGCCCCAGTATAACTCAAACAATTCATCTGCCATCGCATTGTCCTGTTTGTGGAGCCCAGGTAGAGCGTGAAGAAGGAGAGGCGATTTCACGATGCACGGGGGGATTATTTTGTAAAGCCCAATTAAAACGAAGCATTTGGCACTTTGCGTCAAGGCGGGCAATGGATATTGATGGACTTGGCGGGGTGCTAATAGATCAGTTAGTTGATTTGAATTTAATTAATGACGTAGCTGATCTCTATTCCCTTTCATTGGAACAATTGGCTAGCTTGCCTCGAATGGGAAAAAAATCAGCTGAGAATTTAATTAATGCTTTAGAGAAAAGCAAAGAGACCACGTTTGCTCGTTTTTTATATGCGCTAGGTATTCGAGAAATTGGCGAGTCGAGTGCCCATTTATTGGCTACTCATTTCCCAACGTTAGAGACATTACAAAATGCTTCCGTTGAAGAATTAATGAATATAAAAGATATAGGGCCTGTTGCTGCTGAGCATGTAGTCTTTTTCTTTGCTGAAGAACATAATTTACATGTAATAGACAAGTTGCTGAATGCGGGGATACATTGGCCCGAAAAAATGAAACTGGCATTGGATCACGCGCATCCTTTTTTTGGAAAAATATTGGTTTTAACGGGTGGTTTAAGTAGTATGAGTAGGGATGAGGCCAAAGAACGGCTTATTCATCTTGGGGCGAAAGTTTCTGGCAGCGTAAGTAGCAAGACTGACTTTGTGGTGGCGGGAGTTGATCCCGGCTCTAAATATGATAAGGCGCGCGAGTTAGGAGTTGTTATTTTGGATGAACAGCAATTCTTAGAGTTGTTAGGTTGATTTCTTAAAGGTTCAGATGAAAAAAAATGGATTTTTATTAGTATTTTTTCTTGGGTTGGTGAGTACCATTACGCATGCTCGCTGGGTTTTAAATAATCCCTATCCCGAGAGTGAGAAGAATGAAAAAATTTATTACACTTCTTTTAACGAACAACCCAAAACACTCGATCCCGCAAAATCATACTCCTCTAATGAGTATCAGTTCATTAATCAGATCTATGAGCCTGTTTTGCAGTACGATTATTTGGCTCGGCCTTATAAACTCATTCCACTTACTGCTAGAAAAATGCCTGAAATCACTTTTTATAATCAAAAAGGTGAGCAAATTTTAGGAAATGGTAATGGGAAAATTGCCTATACAAAGTATACCATTTACCTCCAACCCGGCATCTTATTTCAACCCCACCCTGCATTTGCTAAGGATGAGCAAGGTAATTTCCGTTATCAAAATCTAGCGCCTGATTATTTGGAAGAAAATGACATTAGCGATTTGTCGGATTTTAAGTATACGGGAACACGGGAATTAGTTGCAGACGATTATATCTATGAAATAAAACGCTTGGCAAATCCTGCTATTAACTCACCTATCTATGGATTAATGAGTGAATATATAGATGGTTTTGCCGAGTTTGGGAAAAGTTTACCAGCTGGGCAAAAAGGATTTATAGATTTACGCCAGTATCCCTTAAGAGGGGTACATAAACTAGATGATTATGCATTTGAAATAACTATTAAGGGCCAGTATACACAATTCTTATTCTGGTTAGCCATGCCTTTTTTTGCTCCCGTTCCCTGGGAGGCCGATCGATTTTATACAGAACCCGATATGGATGATAAAAATCTGGATTTTGGCTGGTATCCGGTAGGTACGGGCCCCTTCATGCTTTCAGAAAATAATCCGAATAGCCGCATGGTATTGGATAAAAATCCTAATTTTCGTGAGGTATTTTTTCCCACAAGTGGAACGCCTGACGATGAAAAAGCGGGATATTTAACCTATAGAGGAGAACGACTTCCCTTAATTGCACGTGCCATTTACACGTTAGAGAAAGAGTCTATCCCACGTTGGAATAAATTTTTGCAAGGGTATTATGATTTATCTGGAATAGGTGCAGATAGTTTTGATCAAGCCATTAAAATTACGCAATCCGGTGAGCTTGCCTTGACCCCGGAAATGCGTAAAAAAGGACTAAAGTTAATAAAAACCACGGACCCCTCCACCTTTTATATGGGATTTAATATGTTAGATCCCGTAGTGGGAGGAAAATCAGAAAGAGCGAGGAAATTGCGCCAGGCCATTTCTATTGCAGTAGACTTTGACGAAAATATCGCTATTTTTTTTAATGGTCGGGGAAAAGTTGCACAAAGCCCTTTACCGCCAGGGATTTTTGGCTATCGCGAAGGAAAGGGGGGTATTAACTCTTACGTATACACCTGGGATGGTAAAAATCCAAAAAGACGCTCTATTGAAGATGCTAAAAAATTGATGATTGCTGCCGGTTATCCTAATGGAATAGACCCCCGGACCCGGAGTCCCCTCATTCTCAACTATGATGTTCCAGCAACCGGTGGTCCAGATGATAAAGAACAGCTAAACTGGATGCGTAAACAGTTTGCAAAGTTAGGGATTCACTTAAATATTCGGGCAACACTTTACAACCGTTTTCAAGAAAAAATGCGCAGTGGCAATGCGCAAATTTTTAGCTGGGGGTGGAATGCTGATTATCCTGATCCGGAGAATTTTTTATTCTTGCTTTATGGTCCTAACAAGAAGGTGGGCAATGGCGGTGAAAATGCAGCTAATTATCAGAACGCTGAATATGATAGATTGTTCAACTTAATGAAAAATCGCAATAATGATGCCCAGCGCGAGGCAATTATTGATAAAATGATTGCAATCGTGCGCCGCGATGCCCCCTGGATTTGGGGGATAAATTCCGAGAGCCTAACTCTCAGCCAACAGTGGGTTTCCCCCGTAAAACCCAATACCATTTCAACGAGCACCTTAAAGTATTTGGGCATAGATGTTTCTTTACGTAATCAATTACGAGAGCAATGGAATAAACCTATATTTTGGCCCATCGGGTTGGTGGTATTAATTTTACTGTTGCTATTACTCCCTTTTGTTTTTGCTTATTATAAAAAACAACAAGATAAAGCGGCGAGATTTTCAGTATGACTTATTATTTGTTGCGGCGAATTTTGTATGCGATTCCTATCTTGTTAGGAATTAATATTTTAACTTTTGCTTTATTCTTTATGGTGAATTCGCCGGATGACATGGCCCGTATGCAATTGGGTCAAAAACATGTGCAAGAAGATGCTATAGCCCAGTGGAAAGAGCAAAGAGGGTATGATTTACCACTTTTTTTTAATGGAGAAAAAGAAGGTTTTGGGAAATTCACGCAAACCTTATTTTTCCAAAAATCTTTATTGCTATTTACTTTTGACTTTGGTGTATCTGATGCGGGTAGAGACATTAGTTACGATATTTCGCATCGCATGTGGCCGAGCCTTGCTATAGCGCTTCCTGTTTTGTTACTAGGGATGATAGTGGATATTCTTTTTGCCATGTTAATGGCTTTTTTTAGAGGCACTTATCTGGATTTAAGTGGAGTAATATTTTGTATTGTACTGATGTCCATCTCTACCATGTTTTATATTATTGGCGGGCAATATTTGTTTGGGATAGTTCTACGATTGGTTCCAATTTCTGGCTACGATGAGGGCTTACAAAGTTTTAAATTTCTTCTTCTCCCTGTTATTGTCGCTGTTTTTAGCGGGATGGGAAGTGGAAGCCGATGGTATAGAACCCTTTTTTTAGAGGAAATGAATAAAGACTATGTAAAAACTGCGCGGGCAAAAGGTTTATCCGAGACGCGTGTTTTATTTAGGCATATTTTGAAAAATGCCATGTTACCTATTTTGACGGGAGTAGTTGTCATTATTCCCTCGTTATTTATGGGCAGTTTAGTTTTCGAATCATTTTTTGGCGTGCCGGGTTTAGGAAGTTATACAATTGATGCAATCCAACAGCAAGATTTTGCTATTGTGAGGGCGATGGTATTTCTTGGTTCGATTTTATATATCATTGGGCTCATTTTAACAGATATTTCCTATACTTTAGTGGACCCACGAGTTAGATTATCATGAACATTGGATTTCTATGGACGGATCGCTTTTTCTTATTAGTGTTACTCATTGCATTTACACTGATTATAAAAAGTTTTAATAAAGAACATAACCGCCGCGCTTTCCAAGCAATTTTTAGAAAGCCCATTGCTGTGAGCTCAGCGATAATATTACTGTGTTTTTTAGCAATTGGAGTTTTAGATTCCATACATATAAAAAACAAGCAGGGGGAGATTGCCGCCTCGCTTCTGGATTGCTTGCTATCCCCTCTTGATGAACAATATGAAAACACTTACTCTGCCCCTCTTGCTTTACATTCTTTTAGTACAGAGGCTGTGATAAAAGAAGGAACAGTAGAGCAGGTATACCCCCGCTTGCAATACCCTGATAAAAGACTTCAATCGTCTGCTGCAGTGAGAATATTTCTGCTGCACACCATTATAAAAGTATTTATTTTAAGTGTATTTCTAACTGTATTAGTTTGGCTCTTGCATGTGTTCTCTTTCAAAATTCGAAAAAGTATTTTCGTATTTAGACCCAGCGCTGGGGCACTGAGTGCTTTAATCACATTCGGAATGATTTTATTCATCTTATTGAGCTGTTATTTTATTTCCCGTGAATTGCATTTGTTTGGTACGGGGAAAATAGGGCAGGATATTTTTTATCAAACAGTTAAAAGTATCCGCACTGGGCTCGTAATTGGCATTCTAACTACTTTATTTATGATGCCTCTGGCATTGTTGTTAGGAATTGCCGCCGGTTATTTTGGCGGTATCGTTGATGACATTATTCAATACATATATACCACTTTAAGCTCTATTCCAGGGGTATTATTAATTACTGCTTCGGTCTTATCCATGCAAACCTATATTGCTAATCACCCCGATCAATTCACGACCCTAACGCAAAGTGCAGACGCGCGTTTGTTAGCGCTTTGTATTATTTTGGGGGTAACCAGTTGGACTAGTTTATGCAGATTGTTACGTGCTGAAACACTTAAATTAAGAGAAATTGACTTTATCCTGGCCGCAAAAGCGTTAGGTAGCCGCTCCTTTAAAATAATTTTTAAACACCTGCTTCCCAACGTCATGCATATAGTGGTTATTACCGTAGTTCTGGACTTTAGTTTTCTAGTTTTGGCAGAAGCTGTCTTATCTTATGTAGGAGTAGGGGTCTCTCCCTTAACTATCAGTTGGGGAAATATGATCAATGCCGCAAGACTTGAGCTAGCCAGGGAGCCCATAGTCTGGTGGCCTATGACCGCCGCCTTTATTTTCATGTTTATCCTGGTTCTCGCCAGTAATCTTTTCGCAGATGCGGTGAGGGATGCGTTTGATCCGAGGCATGTAGGATAATGCAAATTCTGCAAAATTAATTACAAAATACCCATATTGTGGCTTAAAAACATCGCCTTAAACTCTAGAGATAAGAAAGCATTTGTACATCGTCAGAAAATATTGCATGAGCTAGAATCCAGCGTATGACATGTTAAGTAGCTTCATAGCATAATCAAGAAATTCCCAGAGTAGCCGAGTATTTTGAAAATCTACTCTATACCAAACACGCTTCTACCACCATATAATCGTGAAACCGCTTTTTCATGGGCAATAATTTCTTCCGTGCTCGGGCCACTAATGATGTGTTGCTCTAATGCGCGTGCTTGTTTATCTAATCGCTTAATTGCTTCCAACTTTTCGCTTTGGCCGAATTTTGCTTTTTGCACGGCATTTTTTAATACATGGATGGTTTCATCGTAAACTTTAATGGGAACAGGGAAGGGATGGCGGTCTTTTCCTCCGTGGGCTATAGAGAAGCGGGCAGGATCAGAGAATCGATAGGGGGCTCCGTGGATGACTTCGGCTACCAGTGCTAAGGCAAGGATAGTTCTTGGGCCTACACCGGGGGTTAAAAGAAGCTCTGGAAAATCTTTTGGACCATTATCAATAGCGGCGGCGATATTTCCATGCAGGCGTCGTAAGGAAATATTTTCCGCTCTAACCTCATGATGCGCAGGCATATCGAGATGGGGGATTTGTAGTTGTTCCTGATTGGGGCTAGTTAATTTTATTGGATTACTTTGGTGTTTTGATACCACTGTAACAATATGTTCAGGAGAACATTTTTTCAGTAACTCAATTTGTTTTGCGCGTGAGATTTGAGCGTGTTGATCAGTAAGATTAATAATATGGCCTTGCTGTCGCCCTTCTATAGCAGCATGAGGTGCATCGATAAAACTTTCTAAACCTTCCGATAACCAATGGTATCGACGCGCTTGTTTATTAATAGTATTCATGCCTTGCTGAATTACTGTCCATTTCCCCTCATCAGTTACAATAAAACCATGTAAGTAAAGATCAAACCCGTCTTGTACCGCCGCACTATCTACTTTAGCTACAAGGCGGCTTGCTTGTGCAAGTTGTTGGCCGTCAAAACCCACTCGGGAACCTATATCCACAAGCTCGTGAGGGGTTTGACGTGAGTATTTACCTCTTCCGCCACAAACATGAACACCTAACTCTTTAGACAGGGGAGCTAAACCACGCTTAAGCGCTCCAATAACACTGGTAGTGATCCCTGAAGAATGCCAATCCATCCCCATCACCGCGCCAAACGATTGAAACCAAAAAGGGTGGGCCAAACGGCGCAAAAACTCATCGCGCCCATAATGATGAATAATAGCTTGGCTCATGACGGCGCCCAATTTGGCCATGCGCTCAGCTAACCACGGAGGAACATGGCCATAATGTAAGGGCAAGTTAGCGCTTCCTGTTTTTTGTGCCATTGTTTTTTCTAAAAGGTTGGATTAGTAAATTATAGCGGGTTGTACTTTAATTCTAAACGTTGTTTGTTTTTTATTTAATGATTTTTTCTAATGCCGTTGTATATAGCTTTTTTTGTAAGACAATGCTAAATATACCCGAGTATACATAGATGTTTCCTCAGTAAGAAAAAGAATGCGCGATTATAAAACAACGGGTGGAGTTAAGATTCAATATAATGAAGAGTCAATACCTTATAAAGAGGCTATTGAGTCGGTCGTAGAGCAATTGGACAGTCATCGTGGCGCAATTTTTGCTTCTAGTTATGATTATCCTGGTAGATATACCTGCTGGGACATAGGATTTTATAACCCGCCTTTAATGCTGACCTGTCAGTCGAATGCTGTCATTATGAGTGCTCTTAATGAGCGTGGTGCTGTACTCCTATCTATTATTACAAATGAATTACATACTGTTGATGATTTCATAGTTAATCAGACTAATGGGACAACAACCCATATTAAAATCACTCGCACAGAGACTTTTTTCAGCGAGGAAGAGCGGAGTCATCAACCTTCGGTTTTTAGCGTTATTAGAAAAATATTGCAGTTTTTTTATTCTGCCGAAGAATCTTATTTAGGCATCTATGGTGCTTTTGGCTATGATTTAATTTTTCAGTTTGAAAAACTAAAGTTATATCAAGAAAGAGAAATAACTCAGCAAGAGATAATTCTTTATTTACCCGACGAAATCTACGTGGTCGATCATAGAAAAGAGGAAGCTTTTATTCGCCGATATGATTTTTTCTATGAAAACCTTTCAACCGGCGGTTTAAAACGTAAAGGTGATAATTCCCCTTATGTTGCGGCGAACAAACCGGATATTAATGCGGAATTTGCACAAGGTGAATATGCTGCTTTGGTAGAAAAAACGAAAGAGCGATTTGTGCAAGGGGATTTGTTTGAGGTTGTTTTAAGTCAAACTTTTCATTTATTTTGTCCGCAAACCCCTTCTCATATTTTTAAGCAAATGAAAGCGAAAAACCCTTCGCCCTATGGATTTTTTATCAATTTAGGAAAAGGGGAGTATTTAGTAGGTGCTTCGCCTGAAATGTATGTTCGGGTTCAAGGAAAACGCGTCGAAACCTGCCCTATTTCAGGAACCATAAAACGCGGTAAAGATGCTATTGAAGATGCTCTTCACATTCAAGAATTGCTTACCTCCGCAAAAGAAGCTTCCGAGCTGACTATGTGTACTGATGTGGATCGCAACGATAAATCGCGTATCTGCGAAGCAGGGAGTGTGAAAGTTATTGGGAGAAGGCAAATTGAAATGTATTCCCGGGTAATTCATACCGTGGATCATGTAGAAGGGCAATTACGGGAAGGGTTTGATGCGGTTGATGCATTCTTAACGCATATGTGGGTGGTTACTGTAACAGGTGCTCCAAAATTATGGGCAATGCAGTACATAGAAGAGCAAGAAAAATCTCCTCGTCAATGGTACGGAGGTGCAGTAGGTTGGTTTGGCTTTAATGGTGATTTAAACACCGGTTTAATATTGCGCACTTTTCACATTAATAATGGAATTGCCAGTATCCGTGTCGGTGCAACATTATTATATGATTCAATTCCCGAAGCTGAGGAAGAGGAGACTCGACTAAAAGCTTCTGCATTCCTTGAAATATTAAATGAGCCTAATAATAATGCGTTAAACATAGATAGTCTTCCCCATTATGGCCAAGACAAGAAAATTTTATTAATTGATCACCAGGACTCTTTTGTCCATACATTGGCAAACTATTTTAGACAAACGGGGGCCGAGGTAATAACTATCCGTTATGATTTAGCTTGCACCTATCTGACTCTTCACCAACCTGATCTGATAGTATTGTCTCCTGGCCCAGGACGGCCCAATGATTTTAATTTACAACAAACGATCACTGAAGTTTTAAAGAAAAAAATTCCTATTTTCGGCGTATGTTTAGGGTTACAAGCCATCGTGGAGTATTTCGGTGGAGAGTTAGCAATACTTCCTTATCCTATGCATGGGAAACCTTCAACCATCAAAGTAATGCAAGACCATAACTTATTCAGTGGGTTAGGCAAGTCTTTTACTGCTGGACGGTATCACTCCTTGTACGCAATAAAGAAAAAGTTGCCAACGGAATTAATTACCACTGCAGAAAGTGAAGATGGAATTATTATGGCTATTTCGCACAAAAGCTTGCCAATTCATGCGGTGCAATTTCATCCGGAAACCATTTTAAGCTTACATAATAATGTGGGTTTGAAAATAATTAACAATATGATGCGGTTGATTACTAATCATGCGTAAAAAAATATTAATTCTTTATGGTTTATCTATACTTCTTGGTTTACTGGTAGGAATAATAGGTTCTTTGCTACAACTATCCATTAATGGTTTAACTTCTACTTTACGGGCCTGGTTTGATTTTTGGCAGGGATATGGCGTTCCCATTGTCGTCTCTTCTGCATTATCCTCTATGATTTTAGTTTATATCGCCTGGTTATTAGTGAAGTGGGGAGCCAGTGAAGCGTCAGGAAGTGGGGTGCAAGAGATTGAAGGTACCCTATTGCATCAACGCCCCATTTTTTGGCGAAGACTGCTGCCTGTAAAATTTATCGGGGGGATGTTGGCTATTTCTGCCAAGATGGTGCTTGGACGCGAAGGACCAACCATTCAAATCGGTGGAAATTTAGGGGAGATGCTAGGGGAGTGGTTTCGGATGAACCGAAAGAGGCGTGATACTTTAATTGCTGCGGGTGCTGCTGCAGGTCTTGCCGCCGCATTTAATGCGCCATTGGCTGGGGTATTATTTGTATTGGAAGAAATGCGTAATGAATTTAATTTCTCTTTTACTAATTTTAAGTCCGTGGCCATTGCCACAGTGTTTTCTACCATTGCAAGTGACTTGATCATAGGAGCCAAGCCTGCTATTTCCATGGAAATCTTTAATTTTCCTCCGCTTCAGCAGCTGATCTATTTTTTTATTTTCGGAATTATTGTTGGATTTGCCGGGTTACTGTTTAATAGTTCCTTAATGAAATCGTTATCTATCATGGACAAACTCAGCCCTCGATTCCATGATGTGTTTGTGTTAATGGTAGGATTATTGGTAGGCAGCTTGGCGGTTTATTATCCGGAAACGGTAGGAGGGGGGTACGAAATAATTGAGCGCGCCTTAACCATTACCCCTGCAACCACCTTTTTAGCTATTGTTTTAGTTGTTCGGTTTATTGCAACCTTGTTGAGTTATAACACTGCAGTTCCAGGCGGGTTCTTTGCCCCTATGCTTGCCATGGGCACTTTGATGGGAACTGTTTGCTCGGTGTTTTTTAGTTGGTTAGATCCCACTATTAACCCTGGTATGTTTGCAGTTGCTGGTATGGGAGCATTATTTTCAGCTGCTGTAAGAGCCCCGATTACCGGGATTATTTTAGTTGTGGAAATGACGCAAAACTATTTTCTTATCTTACCATTGATGATTACTTGCCTGACTTCAACAACCGTAGTGCAGTTGGCTAAAAATGCTCCTATTTATACCCAGTTATTACACCGTACTTTACGCAGGGAAGGAATTAATAGTGTTGGGGGTTGAGGAGTAAGAAAACAAAAAAGTTAAGGGCGGTGGTATCAAAGACAGCATTCTTTCCATATTCTATGTTGAGCCTTTGGCCTCGACGCAAAGGTGGTGCTTTACCATATATAATTCCGTTAAATTTACAGTTATAATTCCTCTTTTTTTGCATCACTTCTTGAATGTCCAAATTCACTCAAAAACGCAAAAAAGTTCTCTGGTTTATTGTTCCCCAGTTACTATTTACGCTGCTTTTTTTCCTCTGGCCGGCATTCAACGCTATTGTCCAATCCTTTTTCTATAGTGATGCGTTTGGTTTACATCGACATTTCGCCGGTATTGGTAATTATTTCGAAATAATTTTCAGTGCGGAATACGGTTATGCGGTTTGGGTTACTTTTGTTATTGCTTTTGCTATTACCTTGTTAACTACCAGTTTTGGACTCTCACTCGCACTTTTAGTAAACAGAAGAACAAAGTCACACGCATTATATAAATCATTATTGCTATGGCCGTACGCAGTAGCCCCTGCTATAGCAGCTATTCTTTGGCGTTTTTTATGTCATCCTACCCTTGGTTGGTTAACGCATTTATTGCAGAAATGCGGCATTGATTTTAATTATGTTATTCATCCCTACCAAGCTTTATTGGTGATAATTTTATCTGCTAGTTGGCAACAATTTAGTTATAATTTTTTATTTTATTTAGCTGCGTTAAAAATGATCCCCAATGCTATTCAAGAAGCTGCGATTATAGATGGGGCCTCTAGTTGGCATCGTTTTTGGCAAATTATTTTCCCTTTGCTGTCCCCAACGACCTTCTTCTTAATCACCATGAATGTGATTTATGCTTTTTTTGATACCTTTGGAGTCATTGATATATTGACCAATGGGGGGCCTGAGTATGCTACTAGCACATTGGTATATAAAGCCTATAAAGATGGTTTTATCGGTATGGATTTTGGTAGTTCTTCTGCTCAATCTATTATTTTAATTGTACTGGTGGTGCTTTTGACAATGTTGCAATTCCGTTATCTTGAAAAAAAGGTACATTACCAATGAAGGTATTTTCAAGATTTTTTTCGCATGCGATTTTAATAGGATTTATTGTCCTCTTTTTTCTGCCAATCTATTTCGCAGTAATTGCGGCAAGCTATCCGGGAGAGGTTATGGTAAATGATACTTTGCCTTTTCTGCCCGGAACTTTATTTTTTACCAATTTAAAAAAAGTATTTTTGGAAGGGTTAACGGCAGCAGGAGGAGAGCCCATTTGGCATATGTTAATTAATAGCTTTGTTATGGCTTTTACCATCGCAACGGGGAAAATCCTCTTGGCGATAACCTCAGCTTTTGCTCTCGTATATTTTGATTTCCCAGGTAAACGGTTTTGTTTTGCCATTATCTTTTTGACTATGATGTTACCGGTGGAAGTGAGGATCGTTCCTACTTTTCAATTAATCGCAAGTATGGGGTGGTTAAATACTTATGCGGGATTAAGTTTTCCTTTAATGGCATCCGCAACGGCTACGTTTTTATTTCGCCAGTTTTTCAAAACTGTCCCGCAAGAGTTGGTGGATGCAGCTAAAATTGACGGGGCAGGGCCGTTTCGTTTCTTTTTTTATATATTATTGCCTGTATCGAGAACACAAATCGCCGCCTTATTTATCATTATGTTTATCTATGGATGGAATCAATATTTATGGCCCTTGGTTATAACTACGGCACAAGATAAATCTACAATCGTTATGGGACTGCGGTATTTTGCGGGTGTGGCTGATCAAATTCCTCAGTGGAACTATATAATGTCAGTTGCGCTCTTGGCACTTATCCCCCCATGTTTCGTAGTTGTAATATTACAGAAATTTTTTGAAAAAGGATTAAGAGAATAGTGGCTACTGTCGATCTTATTAAAATTGTTAAAAACCATGGATCGCACGTGATTTTGGACAATATTAATTTAAATATTGAAAAGGGCGAGTTTGTTGCCCTGGTCGGACCTTCAGGTAGTGGAAAGACGACATTATTAAGAATGGTTGCCGGGTTAGAAAGTATTACTAAGGGTCAAATTAAGATTAACGGTGAGTGTGTAAATAATTTAGCGCCGGCTCAGCGCGATATGGCCATGGTATTTCAAAATTATGCTCTGTACCCGCACATGAACGTATATGCCAATATGGCTTATGGTTTAAAAATGCGAGGCATTAGTAAGCCCATTATTCGGCAAAAAGTGAATGCAGTGAGTTCTATGCTGCAATTACAGAATCTATTAGATAGAAAACCTTCCGAATTATCCGGGGGACAAAAACAACGTGTAGCAATGGGTAGGGCAATCGTTCGTTCTCCATCGGTTTTTTTGTTTGATGAACCTTTATCCAACTTAGACGCGAAGTTACGAAATGAAATGCGTTATGAAATAAAGAAACTCCACATGGAATTGAGTACAACCAGCTTATATGTCACTCATGACCAAACAGAAGCAATGACTTTAGCTGATAAAATAGTCGTTTTAAACAAAGGAATCATCGAGCAAATAGGCACACCTACTATGCTGTATAATACGCCGCAAACGAAATTTGTGGCTTCTTTTATTGGTACTTACCCGATGAACTTTATCGAAGGAGTTGTAAATAGCTCTAATCACTCTATTGATTTAGAAACGGGTATAAAACTTCCTTTACCCGCCGCAAAACATCCTGCAAAAAAGGTATTATTAGGGATCCGCCCCGAACATCTTCAAATCTGTCCTAAAGAGGAAGCTTTTTTATCTGGAAAAATTCATTTTATTGAGGACTTGGGAGCTGATAAACTGATTCAAGTAAAATTAGGAGAAAGGCAGCCTATTGTAGTGCGACTTTTTGAGTCAACAGTTAATCATACAGATCATATATACCTTAAATTTGATTTAAATAAAGCCAATTTATTTTGTTCTGAGACAGGAACAAGGCTCGGAGGATGGAATGAAAAGAACTAAACAGTTGCGGCCGGACAACTTACCACTGTACCGTTATTGGCACGCACTCTATATGTCTTTTTATTCACCAAGTTTATATGTTGATGTGGCCAAACGTTGGCGAGGGTGGGGGTTTTTATATTTATGGTTGGCTATTGCTGTAGGTACGATGCCACTCTCTGCACGTATTATTTTTGAATTCAATCAATATTTTAATCAAAAAATATTAGAACCCATCAAATTATTACCGCCTGTTTATGTGCAAAACGGACAAGTAAAATTTGAAAAACCGATGCCTTATATGATTAAAAACTCCAAAGGAGAGGTAGTTGCTATTGTCGATACGACGGGAGCTGTAGACAAAATTACTTCTGAATATCCACAGTTAAGTTTATTAATCACTAAAAATCAAATAATGTATAAACCGCCAAAGTTAGAGTTCCTTGTCAATAATACAGTTCCCGTAGAAGGGGATAAAGTAATGGTACACGATTTAAACCCTCATGATAACGAAGTATTCCAGGGGACCGACTGGATAAAAAATAATGGTGTTGTCCGTTTAAAATACATCACAGAGCTTCTTGTTTATCCGTTGATTGTAATTTTCTTTTTAGGTGTCTTTTGGAGTCTTATCCTTTTAATTTCTATACTTGGACAATTAATTGCCCGGACATTTTTTGATTTGAAATTAACTTTTTCGCAAACTTGCCGAGTTATGTCCGTAGCGGCAACTCCACAAATGGCTTTTACCTTTACAACCTACACGGTTAATGCGGTATTTGGTGGTCTTGGTTTAATAATGATTGCCTTGCAATCTATTTATTTTGGTTACGCTATTATTGCTATTAAACGTGCTAGCATGAAAATTGTTCATAAATGAAAGAAAGCATCCATTTTGCACATGGTAATGGATTTCCTTCACCTTGTTACCAGCAGCTATTTAAAAACCTAAGTAATCAGTTCGACTATTATTACATTGATAAAGTAGGTCATACGGAACAATATCCTGTCACTGATAATTGGCATAACCTCAGTGCAGAAGTGATTGCTAGTATTACTTCACAAACAACCAAGCCGGTTATTGGTTTAGGCCACTCTCTTGGGGGCGTGCTTACCTATTTGGCGGCTATAGAAAACCCGGATTTATTTAGGTGCATTATTTTGTTGGACTCCCCCATTATTGGCCGGGTTAAATCTAAAGCACTCTTACTAGCTAAAACGCTAGGGATTATTGATCACTTAACCCCAGCCTATCGTACAAAAGGAAGAAGAAGGCATTGGCGAACAAGAGAGGAAGCAAGGCAATACTTAAAAAGTAAAAAATTATTTAAAAACTTTACTGAAGACTGTCTTGAGGATTATATTGATTACGGATTAGAAAAAGATGCAAATGGATTTACTCTTCGCTTTGATCCCTATATTGAATATCAAATATATAGAACAATTCCCCATGTTTTGCATGAGTATGAAGGAAAACTAAAAGTCCCGGCTGCTATTATTTATGGAAAAAAAAGTAATGTAGTAAATGCAGGGGATATTCGTTACATGGGAAGAAAACAAGGAATAAAAAGTTTTAAAACAGAGGGTACACATATGTTTCCCATGGAATATCCAGAAGAAACAGCAACAAAAATAATCAAAGTTATTGACCAATTATTGTAAAAAGAAAACCAAAAGGAGATTCGGGTGCTCATTTTATTGTTTGTGCTAATTGCCGCAGTTGTTTTATTAATGGCTAAACAAGCCGCTATTTCCGTCTGGGGAATAACCTATTTAGTCCTTGCTGCTTTATTTATTCAACTTGCTCCGGTAAGCGTAATGTCCTATTTCTTTATTGGTTTATTAGGAGTTTTTTTTATTGTTGGCACAATCAAACCCTTACGGAGAGCGCTTATTTCCAATCATTTATTTCATGTGGTTGAGAAAGCGTTACCAAAAATGTCAAAAACAGAACGTGAGGCATTAGAAGCTGGCTCGATAGGGTGGGAAGCAGATATTTTTAGTGGTTCCCCTGATTACACCAAATTATTAAATACCCCTATCCCTCCTTTAACTACGGAAGAGCAAGCGTTTTTAGATGGACCTGTAAATGCTTTGTGTAGAATGGTTGATGATTGGGAGGTTACCCATAATTTAACCGATCTTCCCTCCGATGTTTGGCAGTTTATTAAGGACAATAAGTTTTTAGGAATGATTATCCCTAAACAGTTTGGCGGCTTGGAGTTCTCCGCACAGGCTGTGATGTCAGTTCTCTCTAAACTTTATGGGCGGTCTATTTCTTTAGCCACTACCGTGGCTGTTCCTAATTCCTTAGGTCCAGGGGAATTATTGTTAAAATATGGGACAGAGGAACAAAAAAATTATTATTTGCCACGTTTGGCCAATGGCACAGAGATTCCTTGTTTTGCCTTAACAGGTCCTAATGCCGGATCGGATGCTGCTTCGATTCCTGATAAAGGGGAAGTATGTAAGCAAACAATAAATGGTAAGGAAGTGCTTGGTATTCGCGTGAGTTGGGATAAACGTTTTATTACCCTTTGTCCAGTAGCTACATTAGTAGGCTTGGCTTTTCGATTGTTTGACCCCGATAATCTCCTGGGAAAAGGGTATGATGTGGGTATTAGCTGCGCTTTAATTCCTGCCGACACTCCGGGAGTTATAAAAGGAAGACGCCATTTTCCCTTGAATATAGCATTTCTCAATGGTCCAACCCAAGGTAAAGATGTTTTTATTCCCCTTGATTATCTAATTGGTGGAGTAGAAATGGCAGGGCAGGGATGGCGTATGTTGATGGAATGCTTAAGCGCTGGCCGGGCCATATCCTTGCCCTCTAGTGCTTTGGGCGGATCACAAGCCGCGGCATTAGCTTCGGGTGCATATGCCCGAGTACGGAAACAGTTTAGTTTACCTATAGGTAAATTTGAAGGTATTGAAGAGCCATTAGCCCGTATAGCCGGGAACACCTATCTTATTGACGCTAGTCTTACCATGACTGCTGCAGCTATAGACAGAGGGGAAAAATCCGCTGTTGCCGGTGCTATTTTGAAATACCACACGACCGAATTGGCAAGACAGGTTGCCCTTGATGCTATGGATATTCATGGAGGAAAAGGAATTTGTTTGGGACCTAATAATTATTTAGGAAGGGGCTATCAGGCTACTCCTATTAGCATCACCGTAGAAGGCGCTAATATATTAACCCGCAGCTTGATAATTTTCGGTCAGGGGGCTATTCGGTGCCATCCTTATGTTCTTAAAGAAATAGAAAGTATTCGTAGTAAAGATCGTAAAGCATTTGATAACGCTTTCTGGGGACATATCGCTTTCTTTTTCAGTAATTTTATTAATAGTGTAATTACCTTGTTTACGGATGGCCACTTCCTAAAAAGCCCCCCTGGAGCCACCCATAGATATTTCCAGTTGCTAACCCGCTATAGTCGAAACTTAGCGTTTTTAGCGGATTTTTCTATGTTTATTCTAGGGGCAAATTTAAAAAGAAAAGAAAAACTATCCGCCCGTTTAGGAGATATTTTAAGTAAGTTGTATTTGATTTCAGGTGTATTAAAACGATTTCAGCAAGATGGTCAACCGTCCGAAGATTTACCTTTGGTGAATTGGTGTTGTCAGCAGTTATTCTATGAAACGGAAGTGGCTATGAGAGGGGTTGTTGATAATTTCCCCGGAAAAGGCGCCCGTGTATTTTTACGTTTAGTACTAACGCCCTGGACAAGAAGACAAAAACCGAGCGACAGTTTAGGACAAAAAGTCGCCCAGCTTTTATTACAACCTGGTGAAACGCGTTCAAGAATTAGTCGACTAACTTTTGCTGAAGCATTAGAGAGTTGTCCATTAGGCCGTTTAGAAGAAACGTTTTATAAAGTGTGTGCTGCTGAAGTTACAGAAAACAAAGTTATCAAAGCCTTTAAAGAAGGAAAATTGCAGTCTTTGACATTCCTTGAACAAATAGAGGAAGCGTTTTCATTACAGCTGATTAATGAAACCGAAAGGCTTCAACTAAAAGACATGGAAGTTGCTCGTCAGCAAGCTATTGCGGTAGATGATTTTGCAAATGAAGAGTTGGCAAGAACTATAAATCACACAGGTGAGGAAATAACCACAAAAAAGAAGTTAAAGGTTAAGGTTGCTGTGTAGTAGGTTGGTTCCGAGGACCTGAGCGATCGTCACTTTTTATTCAACCGCTATTTTATTTCTTTCATTCCAGCTATTTTTTTGTCATTCCGCGAAGGCGGGAATGACAGGCATTTAAAAAGTGACGTTCTATCAGGCCGAAGGCCCAACGTATTTATTTTGCATCGGAGTGTTGGGCCTTCGGCACCAACCTACCTCTAAAAACAAAGAAATTCGTAGGTTGGGCCTGCAGGGGCGGTAAATCAAGCTAACGCTTCATCCGGCATGGTTACATTTAATTCCAAAACAGCGCTATCGCCAATTCTTTCTAAATGCACACTGACTTGATCTTTATTGATATTCACGTATTTTGCAATCACCGCTAAAATTTCTTCTTGTAACTTGGGAAGATAATCCGGTGTTTGTCGTTGTGAGCGTTCGTGAGAAATAATAATTTGCAGACGTTCTTTTGCGACTTTAGCTGTAGTGTTGCGTTTTCTTAAATAGCTAAGAATACTCATGCTGGAACATCCTCCTTATTTTTACCGAATAAACGGCGCAATAGTCCTTTGCGTTCTTGAGAAGCAAAACGCATAGGCCGTGATTCTCCAAGAAAACGAGCAATAGCATCTTGATAAGCAAGACCGGCGTCACTATTTTCATCCAGAATAACAGGTGTTCCGGTATTAGATGCTTTTAATACCGCTTTTGATTCAGGGATAATACCAATAAGAGGAATAGCTAATATTTCTTTAACATCTTCCACTGAAAGCATTTCTCCTTTTTCTACGCGATCTAAATCGTAACGTGTTAGTAAAAGATGTTCTTTTATATTACGTCCCTCAATCGCATTTTTTGTTTTGCTGGCTAAAATTCCCAAAATACGATCGGAGTCACGAACAGAAGAAACTTCGGGATTGGTTACAATAATCGCTTCATCTGCGAAATGCATGGCTAGTAATGCGCCTGTCTCAATGCCGGCAGGGGAATCGCAAATGATAAAGTCAAAATCTTTTGCCAATTCATTTAAAATGCGCTCCACTCCCTCAATTGAAAGAGCATCTTTATCACGTGTTTGCGAAGCTGGGAGAATGTACAGTTCGGGAATCCGTTTATCTTTAATTAATGCTTGGTTGAGTGTAGCTTCTCCATTAATCACATTAATAAAATCATAAACAACACGCCGCTCACATCCCATGATGATATCCAGATTACGTAACCCGATATCAAAATCAATTACTACTGTTTTATGGCCTTTCAAAGCCAATCCAGTAGAGATAGCAGCCGAAGAAGTAGTTTTACCTACACCACCTTTACCTGAGGTAACAACGATTATTTTAGCCAACGCTTTGCCCATCCTATTAGTTGACAGTAAATGAATTCTGCCAGTTTACACGTTATCATGAGAGAGATTCAATATTATGAAAAAAAGAAAGCCAATTTGATTGGGGCTAACTCAATTATTGCGTTAAAATATATTCTTATGATGATATGTTTAGTATTAATCAGGATTTACGCATGCAATTAACACAATTTACAGATTACTCCTTACGCGCCTTGATATATATCGCACTTCAAAAAGAGACCTGTACTATTAAAGATATAACCGAGGCATATGGTATTTCGAATAACCATATGATAAAAATTATCCACAATTTATCAAAACTTGGTCTGATTAAAACAATTCGGGGAAAGAATGGTGGAATTTTGATGGCTGTTCCTCCTGAAATGATTAATATAGGTGGACTCATTAAGCAGTTGGAACCTCATTTTGATTTAGTACCTTGTTTTAACAAAGAAAAAGCCAACTGCTGTATCGCTGCCGTATGTAAATTAAAAGGTGTCTTGTATGAAGCGAAGGCGGCATTTATGGAAGTTTTAGAGCGCTACACTTTAATGGATGTTTTACACAACAAAAATGAGCTATCCGTTTTTTTGAACATTAAGTAATACGGAAGGATTATACGATTTTTTGTGCGATCAGAAGACCGAATACACCAGAAATAGCCCGTCCCAATTCGTCTTTTTTATGTAAATGACCTACCGATTCTTTATATTCCAGTATTGACCAGCCACTATCCTGATAGAAGTGGTAGAGCGCTTCCTTTTGCGGTAGGAATTGGAAAAATTCTGGTAAGGAATACGGTTCTGATTGAATGGGGAATACTAAAAAATGGTATCCATTTTTCTTAGTTAATTTTTGCAGCGTGGCAAGTAGTTCCGGGATTCGTTCCGGGTTTAAGAACTGCAAGGAAACTGTTGAGAGCACTAAATCATAAGATGCAGGTTCGAGATTGAGAGGTTCATTTAAATCATGTAGTAATGTATCAACTCCAGCAAGCGCTTCCTTCCGGGCAATCTCTTCAATTGTCGCTAATGCGGACTGGTTATGATCAATTCCAAGAACACGGTGTCCCATTTTTGCTAAATACAATAAATTTCTACCGGATCCACAACCTACATCAAGAATCGATGCTTTCTGCAAATGGGATAAATAAGTTTGATAGACATACAATAAGTCACTATGCACTGCGCCTAAGCTGTATTTTTTATTGAAATACCGGTGAGGCATGCAATAAAAATCAAGACTGGCCTTAAATGAATCACTAATTGGAATAATTTTATGCCATGCAGCAGGAGGAATGAGTATTTGCTGGTTTTCTGTATCCATTTGGGTGCGTGACAACTCCATACCTTGGCCATTTAAGAATACAAAATCGATAGCTCCCTTTTGAAGAGAAAGTTTACCCCAGGTTCCTTCCTTGGTACTGTGTTTTTCCAAAAAGAATGCAAGTTGCCTATGACTCGAAAGTTCAATTTGTTTATAACACATTAACTCGCTGTATTCTGGCATCATGGATCTGTCCTTTAATTCGGATTAGCGATAACCAACTATCGGCCGGTTGCTAATCAATAAGTTCTGTTTCCAGCCTGGTTAAAAGAGTACGTTCATTTGTTAATTTATCAGCGATCTGGTGGTTTACGTCCCGGTGCTCTTCCTCATCAATACGTACCGCCACTAGCACATCACGTAAACGCGCATCCGCTGCTAATCCCCAATAGTTTTTGGCAATATCAGGGGCGGGGCAATTTTCAATACGGCCTTCATCCAGCTCTTGTAAATAATGGGTATAGCTAATTACTGCTTCTTCTTCCAGGTAACCGACAAAACGATGGGCTGTTTTTGAAGAAATAATATACATTAACAGATATAAAACAACGAAAATGGCTTGGGCTATAAAAATAATAAATCGTTCAAACCAATTCGGTTTGGCAATATACATAAAAGTAATCAAATGCATCCGTTCATTCTCTGCTTCCGCTAGCAATGTTTTAATCCAACCCTCGTCATTTTTGATTTTTCTTAAACAACGTAAGTGCAATAAAGCTGCGCCAACCATGCCAGGTACTGCAGCGACTGTTTCAAGTACTATAGCGCGATTGCCATAGCGTTTTTGAAAGAAAGTATCAGCGAAAAAGCGGAAAAACTTAACTAGACCAAAAGCAATTTTATCACTTATGGTTTTAGCCGGTTTATGGGTTGCTGACATGATATGCTCCTTACGGTGTATAAGATAGGGCCATTATACAAAAGATGTATTTAAAATACAACTTTATTGGGGCTTTCTAAATGTAGGTTGGCGCCGCAGGCCCAACAAACGATCTCGCTAATGAGTGTTGGGCCTGCGGCGCCAACCTACATTTAGATTATTGGTTCCCATATCTCTAACACCTATTTCATTTTAACCTCAAATTAACTATAATGTTCGGTTAACTAAAATCCATAGGAGTGCGGCATGACCCTTTCTGTTGTTCAGCAGGCGTTAACGTTTGATGATGTCTTGCTTGTGCCTGCGCACTCTTCTGTTTTGCCTAAAGAAGTTTCTTTAAAAACACGCCTTACTCGCTCCATTGAATTAAACATGCCGCTTATTTCAGCTGCCATGGATACAGTTACCGAATCACGTTTAGCTATTGCTATGGCGCAAGAAGGGGGAATCGGTATTATTCATAAAAATATGAATTTTCTTGATCAAGCTTATGAAGTAAAGAAAGTTAAGAAATTTGAAAGCGGGATGGTAAAAGACCCTATAACTGTTGGTCCATCTCTGACTGTGCAAGAGCTTCTTGACGTCATGTTAAAACATAATTTTTCGGGTGTGCCGGTCGTTGAAGGTGAGAATCTCATTGGAATTGTCACGAGTCGGGATATTCGTTTTGAATCCAATTTATCTTTGCCTGTTTCTGCTGTAATGACACCAAAAGAGCGCTTGGTAACAGTAAAAGAAGGGGCGAGCCGTGAAGAAGTCCGCAGCCTTTTACATAAACATCGATTGGAAAAATTATTAGTAGTTAATGAGGACTTTTGTTTAAGAGGTCTTATCACCGTTAAAGATATTCAAAAAGCGAAAGAAAATCCCTATGCTTGCAAGGATAGCTATGAGCAACTGCGAGTAGGTGCAGCAGTTGGCGTTGGCGAAGGTACCGAAGAAAGAGTGGAGGCATTAGTGGATGCCGGAGTGGATGTAATTGTAGTAGATACTGCACACGGGCATTCACAGGGTGTAATCGATCGTGTTCGTTGGATTAAGAAAAAATATCCCCACTTGCAAGTAATAGGGGGAAATATCGCCACAGCACAAGCAGCACAAGATTTAGCAAAAGCAGGGGCAGATGCTGTAAAAGTAGGCATAGGTCCCGGCTCAATTTGTACTACTCGCATTGTAACCGGTGTGGGTGTGCCCCAAATAACGGCTATTGCTAACGTTGCTAATGGTTTAAAGGGAGAGATTCCTATTATTGCTGATGGTGGTATTCGTTTTTCTGGAGACATTTGCAAGGCTTTGGCAGCTGGTGCTGACACGGTTATGCTAGGTGGAATGTTTGCCGGTACAGAAGAATCCCCGGGAGAGATAGAGCTTTACCAGGGGCGAACGTATAAAAGTTATCGTGGTATGGGATCTATTGGAGCTATGTCACAAGCGCAAGGATCAAGCGATCGTTATTTTCAAGATGTAACCCAAGGTGCTGAGAAATTAGTGCCTGAAGGTATTGAAGGGCGCGTTCCATATAAAGGCCCTGTGCAAACTATCATTCACCAAATGCTTGGGGGATTGCGGTCTTGTATGGGATATTTGGGCTGTAAGGATATTCCTTTACTTCACAAAAACGCGGAATTTGTAACTGTGACCCAGGCGGGCATGCGCGAGTCGCATGTACATGATGTTAGTATTACCAAACAAGCACCTAATTACCAGGTAGATGTATAGTTGTTATGACTAATATAAAAAATAAACCCGTACTCATATTAGATTTTGGTTCCCAATATACGCAACTTATCGGCCGACGAATAAGAGAAATGGGAGTATATTGTGAAATTCATCCTTTCGATATAGAGCTGTCTCATTTCGAACACTTAAATCCTTGTGGGGTTATTCTTTCTGGTGGCCCAGCGACTGTAACGCTACAAGAGACCCCAAAAGCACCGGATTGGTTATTTCAGCAAAAACTTCCTTTATTAGGTATTTGCTATGGAATGCAAACCATGGCTATGCAATTAGGAGGACAAGTAGCTTCTTCTCCCTTGCGAGAGTTTGGCTACGCTGAGCTCCGCCTGCACGGGCATAGCAGTCTACTTGCAAACATTGAAGATAGAATCACTGAGAAAGGAGAGGCCCTTTTAGATGTATGGATGAGCCATGGAGACAAGGTAACGGTTCTCCCTCCACAATTTACCGTGATTTGTGAAACCAATAATGCACCTATTGCAGGCATGGGGGATGAAAAGCGGCACTGGTATGGGCTACAGTTTCATCCGGAAGTGACCCATACACTGCAAGGAGCGCGCATTTTAGAGCGTTTTGTTTTGGAGATTTGTAATGCGGATGCCTCTTGGACTTCGGAAAACATTATCGAAGAAACAATTAGAAAAATTCGTGAACAAGTTGGAACGCAAAAAGTTTTATTAGCGCTTTCAGGAGGGGTAGATTCCTCTGTCGTGGCAGCTCTACTTCATAAAGCAATCGGGAAGCAATTAATCTGTGTATTCGTTGATCATGGTTTATTGAGATTAAATGAACGTGAGCAAGTACTAAAAATGTTTGCTGATCATATGGGGGTATCTATTATTGCCGTAGATGCCGAAGCTCGATTTTTAAAGGCTTTAAAAGGCGTTAATAACCCTGAAGAAAAGCGGAAAATCATGGGGCATACGTTTATTGAAGTGTTTGACGAAGAAGCAGAAAAGTTAAAAGACATTACGTGGCTTGCCCAAGGAACGATATATCCAGATGTTATTGAGTCGGCAGCGACTCATATAAAAGGGGCTGCCGAGGTTATTAAATCGCATCATAATGTGGGTGGTTTACCAGAAACCTTAAACTTACAGTTGTTAGAGCCTTTGCGTGAGCTTTTTAAAGATGAAGTACGAAAAATCGGTTTGGAATTAGGTTTACCTTATGAAATGGTGTACCGCCATCCGTTTCCAGGACCTGGGTTGGCGGTGCGAATTTTAGGGGAAGTCAAAAAAGAATACGCGGATATTCTCCGCCTTGCCGATAACATTTTTATCGAAGAATTAAGAAATCACGACCTATACAAAAAAGTGAGTCAAGCCTTTGCTGTATTTTTGCCAGTAAAAAGTGTGGGTGTTATGGGTGATGGCCGCAAATATGATTATGTTATTTGTCTGCGCGCCGTTGAAACCATTGATTTCATGACAGCAAAATGGTCGCATTTGCCATGGGAGTTTCTAAGCTTGGTTTCTAATCGCATTATCAATGAAGTACCAGGAGTTTCCAGGGTGACCTACGATATTTCTGGAAAACCTCCTGCAACGATTGAATGGGAATAAGATGCTTAAGGATGACTCATTCTGGATGAATAAGGCATTCGAATTAGCTCTTAAAGCTCACAAAGAAGGAGAGGTTCCAGTAGGGGCAGTATTGGTAAGTAGCGAAAATACATTCATTAGTAGTGGTTATAACCAAGTTATAAAAAAAAATGATCCCAGCGCGCATGCTGAAATAATTGCTTTACGCGAGGGCGCGCAGACATTGCAAAATTACCGGCTCTTGGATACAACCTTATATGTAACCCTGGAGCCTTGTTGCATGTGCGCAGGTTGCCTGGTTAATGCCCGCGTAAAACGTATTGTCTTTGCAACGCGTGACTGGCAAGGGGGTGCAGGTGGCTCGGTGTATAACATTTTGCAAGGCTACCCACTTAACCATCAAGTAATAATTGATGAAGGGGTGATGCAGCAAAAATGTGCCACGTTATTGTCAGATTTTTTTAAAACACGAAGAGATCTTGAAAAAAATAATCAAATATAGGGTTGATACAAGGGTCCAACAATACGAAGAATAATATTTTCCCATTAGCACATTTACTCGTTTAATCCCTCAACCATTTTCTTTTTCAACATTTCTTTTTCTAATCCCGTCAGAGGTTTCCCAGCTTTACTTGTTATATAAAACATATCTTCAACGCACTCGCCTGCGGTTGCAATTTTTGCATGATGCAGGTGTATCTGTTCTTTAAAAAAAATACGACTGATAGAGGCTAATAGCCCAGGGCGATCGCTTGTTTTTAAAAATAGGCAGGTAGTTAAATGTCTTTCATCTTCGCTAATAATAATTTCCGGCTTTATCTTAAAATGAGCTTGCGTTCTACTGATGCGTTTTCGCGTTATATGAGGCAAATGTAAAGGGTTGGATAAATTATTTTCTAGGTCTTCTTTGAGCTGTTCGATACGTGATTCCGTTTCCAACGGTTTATTATTCTCATCCAAAATAATATAAGTATCTAAATCAAACTGATTGTCGCAAGTTATAATATTTGCTTCTTGAATGGTTACATGATGATTATTAAGTACGGTAGTTGTTATTGTAAACCGTGAATCTATGTGTGGGGAATAAACAAAAACTTCCGTACCCCCTTGATTGTGGTGCGGCATAATTAATACTACGGGGAATTTTTTTGCAGAAAGAATTGCTTGTGTTTGCTTTGCAATTAATTCCGGTGATTCATGTAAAAAGTATTTTCCTTTGAAATTTTGCCATAAATTTTGTATGTCTGCTAAAGCAAATCCTTGACCTAAAATAATTTGTAAAGCATTTCTTTTTTTAAAATTAATCAACTCTTCTTCGTTAGTGGGTGCCTGCGTTTGCTCTAATAATCGTTTAGCGCCCAAATATAATTCTTTAAGCAATGAATCTTTCCAAGCATTCCAAAGATTTGGATTAGTGGCGCAAATGTCTGCAACCGTTAATAAGTACAAATAATCTAAATACTGAGGATGAGGAAGTTGATTACAAAAATTTTTTACATTTCGTAAGTCATAGATATCTTCTCGTTGGGCGGTTAAAGACATTAGAAGATGATTTTTAACTAGCCATACGAAAAGTGCTTGCTTATCCTCCTCCAGACGATGGATTAAAGAAAAAGCAATAGCTTCTTTGGCACCTAAATCTGAATGATCCCCGCCTCTTCCTTTGCCGATATCATGAAAAAAAGCCGCCAAGTAAAGAATCTCTTTTGCTTTTATCTTGCTCATCAATTTGGCAGCAAGAGGGAATTGCCTGGCATAAGAAGGATTAAGAAATCTTCCTAAGTTTCGGATGACGAAAAGTGTATGCTGATCTACGGTATACACATGAAATAAATCATACTGCATTTGCCCCGTTACTGCCTCAAAACAAGGTAAATACTTTCCTAATACGCCATACCGGCTCATTCGTTGCAATGCTTCAAAGGGGCCATTTTCTTGTTTAAAAAGTTCTAAAAAAATGGCAATGTTAGTCGAGTTTTCACGGAAACCCCCATTAATAAAATGTAGGTTCTCATGAAGCGAGCGAATGGTATTAGCCCGCACCCCTATTATGTGAGGATTTTTAACTAACCATAAAAATAAAGTAAGAATTGTATGTGGGTAGCGGGAAAATACATGATTGTTTTTAACTTCTATATAGTTATTACATTGATGAAAGTATTCATCGAGGGGGAGCAAAGGCTGGTGAGGAGGTAAAATAATTACCTCTTCAAACCATTGTAAGAGTATTTCATTTAATTCACGATTGCGTTTGATAATTTTGAAATAATCTTTCATAAATTGTTCAATAGCGAGAGAGTGATCATTGTCTTCGTAACCAAAGAGATTAGCTAATTGAACCTGATAGTCAAAAAGTAAACGGTCCTCTCTTTTTTGTGCAATTAAATGAAGAGCGAAACGTATACGCCAAAGAAATTGTTGGCAGTTAAGTAATTCCTGGTATTCTTTTTCAGTTAAAAAGCCGCATTCTATTCCGGCTTCTAGGGTTTGAATGGCAAAATGACGTTTAGCCACAGCAAGAATAGTGTGAATATCGCGCAGTCCGCCGGGACCGTTTTTTATATTGGGCTCTAGATTATAGGCCGTTTCACCATATTTTTTATAACGCTGTATTTGCTCTTGGTGTTTAGCAAAATAAAAATTATCACTGGGCCACATTTGTGAAGTATGTGTTGCATAAATTAAGGCCTCCATTAACTGTTTATTTCCAAATAAAAAACGTACATCTAAAATATTTGAAATCACACTTAAATCTTGGGCCGCTAATTGGGAGCAAGCAGAGACGGTGGTAATTTGATGGCCAATTTCTAAACCCAGGCCCCAACAATCTTGAATGAATCGTTCTAACGCTTCTAATTTCTCCGATGTTATTTCTTCCTCATGTAAAATTAAGAGGTCAATATCAGAGTAAAGACTTAACTCTCGGCGTCCATAGCTACCTAAAGCAAGAAAACAAAAGTCCAAAGAAGAGAAGAGATGATGGTGAGTGCCAATTTCAATAAGAATGGAATCAGTAAAATCTGATAACTCTTGAATAAGATGAATAATATTTCGCTTTTGATAGAAAGAATTTTCTAAATATTGGTGAAAAGAAGTTATTTGTTTTTTTACCGCATTTTTTTCTTGATTTAAAGGATGACCATTTGCAGAGTCATCCTTTATTTTTAGTGAACACATAGTGTTTATAAATTAGTCATTATCATCCATGTCATTCATATCGTCTGCTTTGGTATTATTGCCTTGCATACCCATCCCTTGTGGACACATGCCCATTTTCTGTTCCATCATGCTAGCAAATTTGGTTTTTTGTTGTGCATCTAAAAGATTATAAATTTGATTTTTCATTTTAATCTTCGCTTTCATCATTGTACCCATGAGTTCTTTTTTCTGATTAACCAAAGAATCCAATTTAGCTTCATCTATTTTGTCTGATTTAATCAGCGTTTGCATTTGGGTGCGTAATGATTGCATTTGTTCTCTGTTGGATTGCATTTGCGATTTCATTTGATCTTTTATCTGTTGTATTTGTTTTTGTTGGTCTGGGGTGAGATTCAACTCTTGCATCATTTGTCCCATACAATGACAGCCACCCATTCCCATGTGAGCGAAGGCAGTTGTGGCTATGAGTGTAAGTGCAAGAAAGGAAAGGGTTATTATTTTTTTCATTTTTATTGTCCTTTGGATTAAGAGATTATTAGTATAGCTAAGAAACTATAAAATGCTATTTTTACGAGTGACTTAGTACGGATCCTATATTACGCCGCTATTATTTATTTACCAACGTACCGGGTTCTGAAATAAAGCTTATTTACAAAATAATGGATTGAGAGGAATAGAATCAGAGAGGAAGGGGTTTTCCTTTGATCAATTTTCAAGTTTGTGTTATAAATAACGCGCTTTAAATCCACACACGTTTTCATAACATGCAGTAGGGTCCCCGTAGGGGTTCTGTATGGAAAGCGTGGAGGCGTAACCCTAGGAGATATTAGAATGAATGTTAGTATGCGCGAATTACTAGAAGCGGGGGCTCACTTTGGCCATAGAACACGTTTCTGGAACCCTAAAATGGCTGAATTTATTTTCGGCTCACGTAATAAAATTCACATCATTAATCTTGAGAAAACCTTACCCTTGTTTAGTGATGCTTTAAATCATATTGGTCGTTTAGCATCCAATAAAGCCAAAATTCTTTTTGTTGGTACTAAACGTGCAGCACAAGAAAGTATCCGTATTCATGCTGAGCGTTGCGGAATGCCTTATGTTGATCACCGCTGGTTAGGCGGCATGCTCACCAACTACAAAACCGTACGTCAATCCATTTTCCGCTTGAAAGAACTAAAGAAAATGCGTGACGAAGGTGCTTTTAATACTATGATTAAGAAAGAAGCACTTATGTTATCCCGTGAATTAGAGAAGCTTGAGCGCAGTCTTGGCGGTATCGAAGACATGGGTGGCTTGCCAGATGCTTTATTTGTTGTTGATGTTGGCTTTGAACATATCGCAGTTGAAGAAGCACGCCGTTTAAAGATACCTGTTATTGGCGTAGTGGATACCAACAATGATCCGGATACAGTGGATTATGTTATTCCTGCTAATGATGACTCCATGCGGGCTATTGAAATATATGTCCGTTGCGTAGCTGATGCTATTATTGATGCACAACGTGGTAATACCGTAGGTGGTTCTACTGAATTTGTAGAAGTAACTGAAAAAGCGTCTGAAGAAACGCGTAAGTAATTTATATCGCTTGTAAAGGGGTCGTTTATAAACGCCCCCTTTTTTATATTTAAATTTTTAGCTTGATGCTAATTTCTCGAAATTCGGAGACTTAATATGACAATTTCTGCTGGTTTAGTGATGAAGCTTCGTGAGCGTACCGGTGCGGGTATGATGGAGTGTAAAAAATTTTTAGTAGCCACTGGTGGTGACATAGAAAAAGCTATTATCGAAATGCGAAAAGCTGGACAAGCAAAAGCTGATAAAAAAGCTGATCGTATTGCAGCCGAAGGAGCCATTATTATTGTTAAATCCAGCGACGGTCGTCATGCAGTAATGCTAGAAGTTAACAGTGAGACTGATTTTGTTGCCCGCGATGCTAATTTTTCGGCTTTTGCTCAAAATGCTGCAGAAACTGCATTAGAAACTAACGCGCCAGATGTAAATGTATTAGCGAATGCCAAATTTGACAAAGCAGATACTACTGTTGAACAAGCCCGCCAAGAATTGGTAGCAAAGATTGGAGAAAACATTAAATTACGCCGTCTTGCCCATCTGCATTCAGATGGAGTGGTCGGTTATTATTTACATGGAACGAAAATCGGGGTTATGGTTGCACTGAAAAATGGCGATGAAGCTTTAGCAAAAGACATAGCCATGCATATAGCGGCAAGTAGACCAATAGTCGTTAGTAAAGATCAAGTGCCAGCTGATGCAATTGCTAACGAACGAGAAATTTTTACTGCTCAAGCAAGAGAAAGTGGTAAACCCCAAGAAATTATCGATAAAATGATCGAAGGTCGTATTAGTAAATTTGTTGATGAAGTGAGCTTATTGGGTCAACCTTTTGTAAAAGATCCGAACAAAAAAGTAGGCCAACTGTTAAAAGAAAAAAATGCGGAAGTACAATCCTTTATTCGTTTCGAAGTAGGTGAAGGTATTGAGAAAAAAGAAGATAACTTTGTTGAGGAAGTTATGGCGCAGGTTCGTGATCAATGATAAATTCAAATCAGCCTCCACTTAAATACAAGCGAATTTTACTTAAATTTAGTGGCGAAGCCCTTATGGGAAAAGCCCAATCTGGTATTGATCCGGCTGTTTTAGATAAAATCGCCAAAGATGTGGCTGAACTCATCCAAATGGGTTGCGAGGTTGGTATTGTTATTGGTGGCGGCAATCTATTCAGAGGAAAAGCTCTCTCTGAAGCGGGGCTTGGCAGAGTTACAGGCGATCATATGGGTATGTTAGCCACAGTCATGAATGCTTTGGCACTAAGAGATGCCCTGGAGCGTATTGATTTGCCCGCGCGTATTATGTCAGCTATTCCTATGTTAGGAGTAGTTGACCCCTATCATCGGCGCAAGGCAATCAGCCATTTACGCAGTGGCCATGCTGTGATTTTCGCAGCGGGTACTGGCAATCCATTTTTTACGACCGATACAGCTGCCTGTTTACGAGCAATTGAAGTAGGGGCTGATATTGTATTAAAAGCAACCAAGGTGGATGGGGTTTATTCTTCCGATCCGGTAAAAAATCCGGAAGCAACGCGCTATGAGTTTTTGACCTATAGTGAGGTCTTGAGTCAAGGCTTGCAAGTGATGGATTTGACTGCGATTTGTTTATGTCAAGAACAAGCAATGCCTTTGCAAGTTTTTAATATGTTAGATACAAGCGCACTAAGAAAAATCGTTACCGGAGTTCGTGTAGGGACTTTAATTGGAGCTAATCATGATCAATGATGTGAAAAATGATGCTGAAAAACGCATGAAAAAAACCGTTGAATCGCTAGAGCATGAGATGACCAAAATAAGAACAGGTAGAGCCAATGCAAGCTTGCTGGATCATGTTCAAGTTGAATATTACGGTAATTTAACTCCACTAAATCAAATTGCCAGTGTTACTACGAGTGATTCCCGTACCTTAATGGTAACGCCATGGGAAAAGAATATGGTTCCTGTGGTTGAAAAAGCTATTCTGAATTCGGATTTGGGTTTAAATCCTGCAACCGCTGGCAACTCGATTCGCGTTCCTATGCCGCCATTAACTGAAGAACGCCGTAAAGAAATGATAAAAGTGGTTCGTCACGAAGCAGAGCAAGGCCGTGTTTCTATTCGTAATATTCGTAGAGATGCTAATAACCGGTTGAAAGATTTGGTTAAAGATAAGAGTATTTCCGAAGATGACGAAAGACGTGCCAATGAAATGATTCAAAAATTAACGGATAAATACATTAATGAAGTGGATGTTGTTTTGGAAGGTAAAGAGAAAGATTTAATGGAAATTTAGTTGCATAATCTGTTCTTTTTGTGTACAATTTAGTCTCCCGTAAAAACAAAGAAGTAAAGTAATAATGGCTAATGTTGGTGTTCCTCTTTCGGAGGAAATATTTAATTTTCATGCTGTAGAAAAGCTTATTCTTCAAAAAGTAAGAGAAGGTAGTTTCGACGCGAGTACCTTTTTTTCAAATGTTTCTTTAGAGAATTTTGATAGAGTAGTTAGATTAGCTTGCTCCAGTCCATTATTTTTTTCTCTTTGTGAAGATCCCAACCATCAACCGATTTGGGAAACCCTGTACAGCCAATTGGGTTTGCTTCTCTCTAATCCACAAGCGCCTAGAGTTTTTTATCCATTTAAAAAAAACCAGTTAAGAATTCTCTGCGCCGACTATTTATTTTACCTCTCAATAGAAGAAGGAAGAAAAGGGAATACTCAAGGACAAATTAATTTTTCAAAACTTGCCATCAAGTATGGTTCTATACATGCGGTGCAAGAATGGGCCTCTATAGTCTATGCGGGTCTAGGATCTTCTTATAGTGAAAAAGAGTTGTTTGAGTTAATACAACTTATAGCGCCATTACTCGATATTTCTGGCAGCTATGGTTATATAATGCTTGCAGAGACATACCTTCGAATAGCCCAATATTCAATAAAAGAAGAGGATGTTACTTCTGCCATTGCTGCTGCTGAAGCCTGTTGTCAGGAGGCCGACAAATTTTTGCCCGTAAGCACAGAGGCGATTTATAATGCTAGCTGCGGAGAAGGTCTAAGCAAGAGTAATACCTACAAACTTAACTCCCCAAGTGAAGTACTGGAATTTGTCCATCGATTCGCGAAAGACCTCTCTTTGAATACGACTTCTTCTACACCCTAGTTATTCGTTTTTATTTTTTAAGATTTCCTTAAGTTTTTTTTATTAACATGGTAGTTATTATTTTTGCATTAGAGTCGCTTTTATGAAATATCCTTCCAATGGCATTTTACGCATGTACAATATGTTTCCCTACCGAGCATATACTGACAAACCGGGAATTTATGGAATGATTGAATACCTGGATGAAGTTGCGCGAATGGGGTATAACGCTGTGTGGTTGAATCCGTTGCATCTAACAGGCTCTTTCAAGCATGATCATCCCGGTGGTGACGGAAAGGTGAGTGGTAGTTTATATGCTATGGTCGATGATATGGCTTTTAATCCGCTTATCTTTCCTTCAAGTACCGATAATCCAGTTGATTTAATAAAAGCATTTACTCAAAAAGCGCGCGCTCTGGGTATTTATCCCTTATTTGATTTAGTACTGAATCACGTGGGTGTGAACGAGTATGGCTCGAGTCCCTTACAAGATAGATTAAAAGGTTTCCTATTATCAAAACCTGCTGAAGCCGAAGGTGTGCGTTGGCCTGATATACAGGCTATTGATTATTATACGGATGAGTATCAGTTACAACCTATTGAAAAAGAAGAATATGAAGAGACGAAAAAAGTCGCTAAAAAATTTATAATTTATTTAAAATTTGATGAGGGACAGTTGTACACAAGTAAAAGACATTTTATTTGTTTTGTAAAAGTTCAAGGGAAAAGCAAAGAAGTTAGAATTCCTTGTATCGACTTGGGTCTCGATTCTTCAGCGCCTATCGCTCTTTCACAATTAATTCCTCATACAGGGGTAATAAAAGATAAAATCGCCATGGCGATAGATATGGATTTGCCTACAGTAACAGAAGGTTTACTAGCTAAAGATGAGGACCTGGATTTAGGTAAAATTGATAAAGTATTTAAAACCCTCTGGGAGCCTTTTATTATTCGATATATTCGGGACTTAGGGTTCGTGGGTGCACGTGTTGATGCGCTAACGCATGTTCCAGGCAGGGTGCTAAAAACAGCTTTTGATATAATTACCCATGAAGTCCGCACAGTATTTGGAGTGCAACCAATCCTTGTGGGTGAATTAATGGTGGGAACCCCCGAACGCTACACGCAAGTGTTGTCTACATGTGGTTTAACGCATTGTTTACATCCCTGTTCCTATTATTGGGGCCATAGTACAGAAGGGGGTTATTCAAGTGAAATAAGAGAAAGCCCTTTTCAAAGACAAATACAAAGTTTGAGTAAGATTGTATTAACAACTCCAGATTCATCCGGTGGGTTAGTTGGAGTTATTGGTAATCATGATGTTGGCACCTTGAAAGCTATAGTGATGACAGAATTAGCTCTCGCTCGTGCGATTACTAATTCAAATGGTAATCAAGGACGAATAGGTTATTTTAAAAGGGTCTACGATGGTTATAAAAACCGTATTAAAGGCATCCACTCTACTACAGATTTAATGTATTTATTACAATCTGACTTTTACCTTACTGATGTGGAAAGAGACCATATTTATCAAGAATTAAACATGCGTATGCGTGAAAAAATATTTATTCAAGCGCTTATGTGTGGAGGGGGTTGGTACTCATTGGCAGGGGATGAAGTAGGTGTGTGTCACAAACCTGAAGTGTTTTCTGAGTTTGCAAGGGGGCCTTTTGTGGGTTCCTCTTTGATGGAGCGAATCCGCTCTTCAGAGCAAAAACATGATTTGCGGGGGTTTATTGGAGGAATTAATCAAATTCTAGACGCACTTCCTGCATCCACTATAGATGACAAAAGCTACATGTATTATGCAGTAATTAACGAAGAAGAATTTGGCAAAAAAGCTGCCGACTTTTTGTTTTTAGTTGTTCGCTATAGTAAAACGCAAAATAAATATTATGTTGTAGGCCAAGTTACTACGCATCTTCCTGAGGCAATATTATTTGCCAAGTTTGACGAATTACTTTCCAAGGTTCCCAAAGTAGAAGGGGCTAGCTGGGAACTCATGATGGTTGATGCTGCAGGCGAGGTTTTAAGTTCATTAGAAGAAACCAGTGCTGCTTTGCCTGCTCTTTTCTCAATGCTTTCCGTACCCGCGGTGGATGCGTCAGCTGCGTCCACGGCGACCGGGGTTGATGCAAAAAGCCAAACTATCAGGAGTCCTTTTATGGTTCCTACAATTGACGGCAGCGCCCTCCCGTATAAGTCGCCTGTAGCAGAAAGCTTGCAGCAGCAGTATGATAAGGAGCTTAGACTGAAGTATAGTCATTTAATGGCGACACATGGAACGTTTGCTCGATGCGACAGAGCTAGAAAACAACCGGAAATCCCGCTAGTCAAAATTGAGATTTCAAGTTAAAAATAGTTTGGATTTTAAATATCAACATCATAGGGAAAAGAATGTCACCTCCATTTCCGCCAACCTACCCGCACAATGGAAACTTACGCTTATACAATATGTTTCCCATGCTTTCTTATGTACCCGGCCCTCCGGGTATAGATGGGATGATAGCTTATGTCGAGCAAGTTGCAGGTATGGGTTATAATGCTATTTGGGTTAATCCCTTACAGCTTCCAGGCACCAGGATTCAACCACATCCGGGTCATAGCTACCCGGTTACCAGAAGCTTATATGCGATGGCGGATGATACAGAATATCACCCTGTTCTCTTCCAAAGATATCCTACTAAAGAGGCTTGTGAAGGTAAAATTAGAGAGTTTACGCAAGTTGCTCGTTCAAAAGGTATATTTCCTTTATTTGATTTGGTTTTAAACCATATAGGTTTAAACGAAGAGGGCTTGACTCCTCTACAAAAAAGACTGGCGGAACGAAATCTTTTATCCAATGAAGTAAATATTCGCTGGCCTGATATTCAAGACATTGACTATTATCTGCCTGGGAGTAAAAGAAGAGGACTTGATGCGACCAGAGAAGATATTGATGAGAGAAAAGTAGATGAAGTGTTTTCCTTATTGTGGGAACCCTTTATAACCCATTATATTGTGGACCTTGGTTTTATGGGCGCGCGTATTGATGCTATTACCAGAATTCCGCTTCCTATCCTAAGGCGAGCGCTTGCCCTAATCCATAAACTGGTAGAGAAAACCTATGGAACACAGCCAATTATTGTAGCGGAATTAATGGGCAGAAATTCAAGCGCTTATATTGAAGCGTTAAGCATGTGCGGCTTAACCCATTGTTTCAACTCATATAGTTATTTTTGGAGCCCGGATATAGAGGGTGGATATGCACCATTGCCAGACTCTCCCTATCTTTGCCAACAACAATTAACTTCAAGTATCGTATTATCTTCACCTAAAAAAATAGAGCATTTTAAAGTACAAATTTTATCAGCTCCCTATGATGTAAGTCGTCATAATCAAGTATCTACCATTTATATTTATGAGAAAGATGCGAGATTATATTTTGTAGTAAACGGGACTAGGGCCCAGCTAAGATTTGATGATTTAAAAGCGTATACATTCGAGGAAGATAATCCAAGCACTGGGGCATTAAAGGCCTTATGCCGGGAATACGCATGTTGTGCTCGCCCAGAGAGACCAGCGGTTTTGGAAAAAATTACTACGTTGCTTTACGATAATAATTCTATTAACGTGGCATTAAATAGTTTAAGCAAACAATTGAATGCGGGAGGGGCTATAGCGATTACCGGAAATCATGACGTTGGCACCTTAAGGGCAAAAGTTATACTGGATATTGCTTTTAGTATTGCCGCGAAAAAAGGAACGGCATCGATTGAAGTGTATAATTTGCTAAAAGGCAGCAAGATAAAAGCTTTAAGAAGTGAAGAAGAATGGATAGGCATCCTCCGGGAAGATTTCAACTTATCTAGTAAAGATATCGAGGAATTATATCATCAATTGCCTGTTCGGATGCGTGAAAAGTTATTTATTGAGATTTTAACCTCTTCGGGAGGATGGTATTCCCTGGCCGGTGACGAGTTCGGGATATGCCGTAAACCCGATGTTTTTATCCCGCTTGTGGAAAGTGAAATACCATCCGGTCCTTCTTTATTTGAAATAGAGGCATTGCCAGAAACAGACAAATTAAAAGGGTTTATTAGAGGTATAAACGATATCCTAAGTGAATTACCGAAGGTGGAATATAGTGAAATTGAAAATACAAAGATATTTTTCTATGAAGGAGATTCAATAAATAGCCAACTATTTTTTGTTTTACGGTTCAGTAATGCCTTGAATAAATATTTTCTTTTTGGATATTCCGCGAATGAGTTTGCTTTACAAAAAATGATTCCCAGAGCAAAAGAAATTTTAGGTGCGAGTCACCCCTGTTTTTTACCTGGAAATTATGCGTATAGCATTAGCCATGCTGGGGTGGTAGAGAAAAAAGAAATCTGTCTCGCTCCAAGGGTATTTAAAGCTTTAAGTGTATTTGCCGATTCTACCCCAGATTCAGATTCTGATACGGGCTGCGCTGCAGCTGTAGCAAGTGGGCCACACTAATTAAACTTTTGACTTTAAAATAAAATCCCCCTAACCTGTTCGATACTTAATTCTATTTTTTATAGGATATTCTATGAAGAGAGTAGCTTGGCTGGTGGGGTTCTTATTCTTGTTGTCTTTTTCTGTTCAAGCAGATCCCCCTTATAGAGTGGCGCGATTAAGTTATGCTAGCGGCTCTACCAGTTTTGTTCCTGCGGGTGAAAAAAAATGGATTAAAACAGTTACTAATCGACCTTTAGTAACCGGAGATATGTTGTGGTCTGGAGCAAACTCCAAAATCGAATTGCAATTAGGGAGCGCTTCTGCCAGGCTTTGGAATCATTCTGGGATAAGAGTACTCAATTTAAATAATAAAGTGACCCAATTTAAACTAACCGGCGGCACTTTAGTATTAAATATCCAACGTATAAATAAAGGTCAATACTATGAGGTGGACACTCCCAATTTAGCATTTGTAACAAGAACACCTGGCTATTATCGAATTTTTTTAGATGTTAAAAATAAAACCACAACCGTAAGGGCACGTGTGGGAGAGGCGACTATCTATGGTGTTAAAACCAGCTTCAAGCTGAAATCCGGTAAAGCTTGTACATTTAGTGGTAATACTTTGATAGCAAAATGTGGAATTTATGGACCACTGGATTCCTTTGACAATTGGAGTATCGGCAGGGATAGAAAAGTAGTTAAGGCAGTTACCACCAAATATGTTTCAACCGAAGTAATTGGTTATCAAGATTTAGATACTTATGGTCAATGGACGGTTGATAAAGTGTATGGAAATGTTTGGGTACCAAGAGGGGTTGGGCGTGAGTGGGCCCCTTACCGTTCGGGACGATGGGTGTGGATTTCAAGATGGGGTTGGACCTGGGTTGATAATCAACCTTGGGGATTTGCTCCTTTCCATTATGGCAGATGGGCGTATGTGAGAACGCGTTGGGTTTGGGTGCCTGGTCCTATCGCCTATCAACCAGTTTACGCGCCCGCGTTAGTGGTATTTGTTGGCGGTAGGAATCAATTAGTAGTCGGGCAAACGCGTGGAGTAGCCTGGTTCCCATTAGCACCTGGTGAAGTGTATGTTCCACCGTATCCTGTTAGTAGAAATTATTTCCAATCGATTAATATTAGCAATACAAATATTAGCCAAACATTTATTAATAATGTTTATAACAATAATCAACAAACGACGGTTGTCTATCAAAATGCTACCGTGGCACCGGCCATAACTGCAGTACCAACGACCGCCTTTGTTCAATCACAACCGGTTGAAAAAGCGGCAATAAAAGTTACGCCACAAACCATTGCCAACTCTCCCAAAGAATCTACGGCTGCGATAGTACCGGAAGTAACTAGCGTTCTGGGTGGGGAAACTCCAACGAAAACCGCTCCTCCTACAGAAATGCTTAATCAGGAAGCAATAGCAGTTACACCGCCGCAACCAACGGTTCCTTTTGCCGATGAAAAAAATGCATTAGAAAAAAACCCAGGAGTACCTTTAAGCGAGCAGCAAGCAGAAAAAATCGTGGAGGAAAAAAGTAAAGAAACAGCTGAACCTGTTGTAGAAGTAATTACTCCACCCGCTTCAGAGCCCTTACTTCCCGCAGAGGAAACAGAGCCAGCTACTCTGCCTACGACTCCGGTAGATGCACAACAACCTCCTGCTGCTGCGCCAGAAAAACAACCGGAAGCGGTACAGCCTGAAGCAGTACAACCACAAATGGACGCGCCACAAAGCGTTGATCAACTTACAGAACAACCTTCAGCCACAGAGTCGGCTCCTACAGACCAAGTGGAACCTGCTATACCAGAAAGTACTACACCAGAAACCCCAGCTGTAGAACCTGCACCGATGCCAGAGGCTCCTCCAGCGGATGCTACGCCTACTCCTACTCCTGAGGTTCCTGCCCAAGTAGCTCCTGAGCAAGAAGCGCCCATACAAGAAACACCACCTGAAGAAGAAAGTCCATCCGAAAGTCCTGCTACAGAAGTACCCCCTTCTGAGAGCCCAGCTATTGAAACACCTGTTCATGAATCGCCTTCGCCCGAGCAACCCTCCACAGACGAAGTGATGCCTGAGGCGCCGCCTGCTTCCGGAGCGACACCACCCGAAGTTAGTCCAGAAGCGCCAGCAGAACCTGAAGTAGCTCCTTCTATTCAATCGAGTCAAGAGCCAGAGGTCATTCCTGCTCAACAAATGCCGTCAACTCCTGAGCCATCACCACAAGTTGATCCGGAGCCCGTTGCACCTATACCTGCGCCTTCTGTCCCTCCAGAAGTATCTGCTCCGGCACAACCTTCAGTACCGGCTGCATCACCACCACCTGAAGCTCCAGCCCCCGAGCCAGTTCCCGTTCCAGCAGCACCCCCTGTTCCACAAAGTGCCCCGGCTGCAGTAACCCCTGAACCAGTCCCCGTACCGACCCAGCCACAATCAGTTCCTGGTGGGTCGCAAGCAGATGAAGATAAAGAGAAAAATTAATGTTTTAAATAGTAACCTGGTTGGTGATCCATCAGGTTACTATGCTTCCCCACTTTTCATCCCAAACTATTTTATTTATAAGCGCATTTCTTTTCATTAACTCTAATAAACCATTAGGGTTTTCATTATTCATTGCAAAAATGAGTATGTTTGAGGTTTTATAAATAGCCATGCACAAGATTGAGAGGTTAAATGAATGGCGAATAAGCTTGAATATCGGCCATTGTTCTACTGCATTAGCCAGATTTACAATTAAAATACCATTGGGAGCTAATATTTTTTTACAATTTAAAAAAAAATCTTCATTGATACAATGCAAGGGGAAATTTTTTGCTTCAAATAGATCAACTATACAATACTCAAACTTGGTAGCGGTTTGTTGCGTAAAATGAAACGCGTCTTTATTAATAATGTTTAAATTTGTAAGTTGATCAACAAAGAAAAAATTTTTTGCGATAGAAATAACTTCCATGCTTTTTTCTATGGCGGTAATAGTATAATTAAATTTTTTTAAACTATTGGAAATCGCATGGGCAATTCCACCACCGCCTAATCCTAATAGACATACATTTCCTGGATTACAGTTAATCAGTGAGGCAATAGGTTTTATGTATTCCAGTTGGGGTTTTTCGGGAGATTGAATTCGAATTAAAGTCTGAACTGCCTCACTTCCTAAGGTCAACCATCTGTAAAAATAGTTATCAAAAACACAAACATTATTTGACGTTCTCAAAATGCATTGTTTAAAAAGTGTTTTAAATAGCATTTAAACTCGTTGAAAAGGATAAATATTTTTTAAGCCTATTATGGACGTTAATTCATCTAAAGCGGATTCACATTCTTGCCATAATTCAGGATCATCTAAATCATCTGCATAAAGCTCTGTGCGATAGTGTTTATTTATCCAAGCTTCTAACCTCTCTAATAAGGGATCAGTAATTAATACGCCAGGATGCATTGCAGCTAACTCTTCTTCGGTTAAGGGTACACGTAACCGCAAACATGCGGGACCTCCGCCATTTCGCATACTTTGACGAAGGTTTAAAAATCGAACCCCGCGAATTGGATTACCAGAATCGGCAATTACTTCATTAATAAAATACAACACATTTGAATTTTCCTCACACTCTATCGGAGAAATTAATATCATATCTTTTGTATCGGGAACGGTAATTAACTGCGAATTAAATAAATAACTTTGTACCGCTTCAGGTACGGAAAAGTGGATGGTTTTTGCTTCTATAAAATGAATCGCAAAGTCAGATTTTTGCTCAATGGTTTTTAATAGAGTGCTTTGAGCCAAGAAGGCTTCTTCATGTAATAAAAATACATTTTCGTTGGCAACGGAAATAACATCATTATGAAAAACACCTTGATCAATAGCTAATGGGTTCTGGCAGGCAAAAATAGTGCTTTCGCCGCATAGACCATGTAATCGGCTTACTGCTTGGGAGGCTTCTAGCGTCTGTCTTGCAGGAAAACGCAGAGGCGCTGGAAAGCTATTATTAGCAGGAAGGGCTTGTCTCCCATATACAAAAAGAGAGATTCCCTTAGTAGCATGGTTTGCGCATAGGCGATTATAGTTTGCAGCGCCCTCATCCCCGGTAATAAGCGAACGGGGAAGAGGAGAGTGGTGTGTAAAATACTTAGGATTGGAAAAAATTGTTTTTAACAGAGCGGCGGTAAAGTCAGTTTCTTGAAAACGATGTAAATTGCTTACCAAATTAGCGGGAGTAAAGTGTACTTTCTTATCAAGAGTATCCAAACTCGCTGAAACTGTAGCCGCATTAGCTGTCCACATGCCTGAAGAAGAAAAACAAGTACTTAATAATGAAGGAGCTATTTTCTTTGCTTTTTTAATTTTTTGCTCACGTGTCCCGGAAAAGCCTAGTTGCGTTAAAAGCTCGATGTTGGGACGCGGGTGAGGGGGAAGGAATGCTTGTTTTAAACCCATTTCATGTAGTAAACGCATTTTACTTAACCCTTGCAAAGCCGCCGCTTTAGGATTTGCAAGGGTTAATGCATTTCGCGTAGAAGCGAGATTGCCAGCTGAAAGACCCGCATAATGATGCGTTGGGCCTACCAAGCCATCTACATTAAGTTCATATACCTTCATAAAATCCTTTAAGTCCTGACAATATTATTACTGAAGAAACTTTGATACAGCGCCACGTAAGCAGGGTTCTTACCTTAAATATTCCATCATAAAAGGGCAACACCTGGTAATAATTTTTCAGGCAAAGTTAATTCGCTTTGTTCTAAACTTGCTATAGGATAAGAGCAATAGTCTGCAGCGAAATAGGCGCTTGGTCTATGATTACCACTCCTGCCTATTCCTCCAAAGGGTAGATTACTTGCGGCTCCAGTAGTTGGTCTATTCCAATTAATTACACCAGCGTTAACTTGCGTATAAAATTTTTCATAATGGGAGCGATTGTCACTTAAAAGACCAGCTGCCAGTCCATAGCTTGTGTCATTGGCTAATTCTATTGCTTCATCAAAATTTTGATACCGATAAATTTGGACAAAAGGCGCAAAAATTTCCTCATCTTTGGGTTTTTTCGCTTTACTCATGTCCATTATCCCAGGAGATAAAAATCCCGAATTTTCTTTTAAAAGTCTCATTTTTAGAAGGGGATCGCCTCCCAAGAGTTGTAAATCCGCTTGTGCTTTTAAAAATGCTAAGGCTTGCTGATGACCTATTACGGGTCCCATGAATGGTTCGGGTTGTTCTTGGAAATCCCCTATTTTGAGCCCATTAACGTTTTGTATAAATTGCTTTAAGAAAGCATCTCCGAAACTATTGTCGGGTATAATTAATCTTCTTGCGCAGGTACAACGTTGGCCTGCTGTAATGAAAATAGACAAAATTGAATGGTATATAGCTGCATTGGTATTTTGCATTTTATCAATAACTAAGGGGCTGTTCCCGCCCATTTCTAATGCAAGAATGACTTCGGGTTTTTGTTTAAATTGATCCTGAATAGACAAACCAGTGGTATAGCTGCCGGTAAAAAATACCCCGCGAATAGGCTGGCTTAAAAGGGATTTGGCTGTTGTGGAAGTTCCTTGAATACAATTAATTACCCCGGGAGGAATACCCGTATTTTCCCAACATTCAATTATCAATTCAGCTACCAAAGGGGTTAATTCACTTGGTTTATAAATGACAGTATTACCTGCAAGCAAAGCGGGAACAATATGGCCATTACTAAGATGGGCAGGAAAATTAAAAGGGCCGAGAACCGCTACTACACCATGTGGTTTAAAGCGAACAAAACCTTTTGCATCGGGGACCTGTACTTGACTTTCAAAGGTCCTGGCGTGAAAAGCATCGAGTGATATGGAAATTTTACTAATAACAGAATTAACCTCTGTTATTGACTCCCAAAGCGGTTTACCGGTTTCTAAAGAAATAGTATTTGCTAATTCTTTGCGGTTTTCTTCCACATTCGAAGCAAATTTTTTTAAGAATTGAACCCTTTGGTTCAGGTCAAGTAAAGCCCATTTAGTTTGAGCAGTCTGAGCGGCTTCATATGCTTTTGCGGATTCTTGTTCAGTTGCTATGGTTCCTTCCCAAACCGGGGTATTGTTAGTGGGATTATAAGATAAAAAAACCTCTCCATTACCGGCCTCCCACACTCCATTAATAAAATGCATTCCCTTGTAATTTTTTTTCATTGTTTTAATCCAATTGGAAAGTTTCTGCTATTTTAAGCGGTATAACGCGAACCGAGTCGCCACAACGTACTTGTAAAATTTCCGCTGCGTCTTTACTTAATATACAGGCGTTTTGCTCCGAATTAATGAGAGCTTGACTCACTGTCGCTCTAAAATTAATAGCTGTATTGGATATTATATAGCGCTTACTACTAACATCATCAATAATGCTTTTTACTTCCAGTAAACGGTTATTTGCCACTGTATAGACATTATCAATACTTGCCTCTAAGGTGGGTCCTGCATCAAAAATATCGACATAGTTTTCATATTTAAATCCTTCCTGCATTAATATATTCATTGCGGGGGCAGTTGTTTCGTGGGGTTTTCCAATAATTTTTTGTACTTTAGGTGGGAGAAGCTTCACGTATAAAGGATTCCGGGGCATTAAATCAGCAATAAATTGTTTATCAGTTGCCATTGTTAAGTGATCTGCTTGCGCAAAAGGCATATGAAAAAAGTGCCTGCCTACTGCATTCCAGAAGGGCGATTGTCCTTTTTCATTAGAGACTCCCCGCATCTCGGCAATGATATGAGTAGGAAAACGAGAACGAAATTGCGCTATAAATAAGAATCGGGAGCGTGATAAGAGTAAACCATTGCTACTGTGACGGTAACGTGGATCAAGATAGAGCGTGCAAATTTCACTGCTCCCTTGTTTGTCATTGACTAAACTTAACACTTCATAATCAGCACGAATGTTAAGGGTATGACAAATACGCGTTCTATTTAAAATTTTATAAGAGTAAAAAGGTACATTATTACCAATAGCTGACTCAATGGCTGCAGTTCCCACTATTTCGTTATTTTTGATATCGACTAATACAAAAAAATAACACGCATCACGAGGATATTTAATTTCCTTATTAATCGCTTCATTAGAAGATTTTAAACGCCGTTTCAAAACATTTATATCTTTAGAAAGCGTAGTAATACCCACTCCACTTTTTAATGCGAGTTGGTATATAGCCTCTATATCTTCTTCCTTGGCATTGCGAAACAACATCATGGTCATAACGCCTTGATTTTTTTATATATAAATTCTGCCAGAATTCGGGGAAAGGGTAAATGTATTATCTTACACCCGTAGTCGTAACGGGTGTAGATTGGCGCCGCCAGGCCCAACAAAAGATCTCGCTAATGAACGTTGGGCCTATCGGCGCCAACCTACAATTGCGCGTCTTTTTTACAATGAGAGGGTACTTCAGGGCTACATTTTATCTTAATTCTTCTAAGCCCCCCTGGGCTAAGTCCACCAACAATAAAGCATTGAGAGACGCACGCTCTACCAGACTATCCATTACCAAATATTCTTTAGAACTATGAATTTCTCCGCCTCTTACCCCTAAAGTATCTAAAACGGGTAGTCCTAAGCTGGCTAAATTATTGCCATCACAGCAGCCGCCGCTATCTTCCCAATCAATAGAGATATTTAATTCTTTACCTAGCCATTGAATTTTTTTAAAAAGTATTTCAGTGCTCTTATCTACCCGCTTAACGGGTCTGCCAAAGTTTCCATCAATAACCAAGTTAAAACCTTTACGCTTATGTTGGTTTAAAATAGCAGCAAATTCATCCCGCACCCACTTTTCATCTTCCGGTTGGGAAATGCGAATGTCAATTTTAGCTACTGCTTTTTCTGGAACTACGTTTAATGCTTCTCCGCCGGCAATTTTTCCAATATTTATGGTTACTCCAGGACGTTTACCATTTAATGTATTAATTGCGGTTATTACTTCTGCCAAATAACAAATCGCATTGTGGCCCTTATCAAAGGCTCGGCCAGCATGTGCTGCTTTACCTGTTGCTATTAAGGTAACTTTTCCACTACCTTTTCGATTTTTGGCAAGCTTCCCACTCTCAGTCATGGCAGGCTCGAAAACTAAAGCGCATTGGTAATTTTTTGCAATTTCTTTAAATACTTCACTGGAAGCGGGAGAACCTATTTCTTCATCCGCATTAATAAAGACATCCCAACCCATACTTTCAGAAAAAGGAGTTTTTTCAAAGGCCATCAATGCGTGGAGCATAACTATTAATCCGCCTTTCATATCGGCAACTCCGGGGCCAATAATATGATTGTTATTTAAATAGCGAAGTTGCTTAAAAGGATTGGTCTCACTATAAACTGTATCCATATGTCCACAAAGCAATACCCGTCTTTTTAAATGCGGACGTTTGCGGATTAGCAAACCATCTCCGCTTTGGTGAAATTCTTTTTCACCTGCCATATTTATCGTAGTTATTTTCTTGAATGTCCGGGTCTCTACTGAGTCGGCTAAAGGAATAAAAATTGATTTTAACGTTTGATGCATCATCTTTAACCCATTCAAATTATAGGTGCCTGTGTTAATCTCACAAAATTGATGCAATTGCGCTACCATGATAGATTGGCTTTTTTCCAACAGTTTGAGTAAATCAATTAAAGATCCCAGCAGCATATAAACTCGCTATAACTTAAAAAATAAATTATGGCATTAAAGGAGAAGTATGGAAAATCTTATTCAGCAAATAAATCCTCAGTGGGCTCCCTTAGTGACGAAAGCACTAGGAAGTATGGACCCGAATTATTTGCTGTCCTTAAAAAATGACCAAAGTTGGCTTCCCGGCGAAGCTAATTTATTTGCCGCTTTTAATGTTCCTTTATCTACAGCACGTTTTGTTTTATTAGGCGAGTCCCCTTATCCCCGGGCTTTTTCCGCAAATGGCTATGCGTTTTGGGATAATGCGGTTAAAGATATATGGTCTGCAACCGGGCTTAGCAAAGAAGCCAATAAGGCTACTTCGTTACGTAATTTAATAAAAATGTTGTTATATGCAAGAGGGGATATTAATTCAAATTTTTCGCAAGAAGCTATTGCCAAAATTAATAAGTCAAATTTGGTACAAACAGGCAGTGAACTGTTTCAATCTTTTTTAAATAAGGGATTTTTACTATTAAATGCCTCATTAGTTTATAGTGATAAAAAAGTACCTTACCATGCCAAAGCGTGGCGTCCTTTTATGCATAGTTTATTAACCCAATTAGCACAAGAGAATCCTTCTCTGCAATTAATTTTATTTGGCAAAATAGCCCACCAAATACCTGAAATTGATTTGTTTTCACATTTAATTGCCGAACATCCTTATAATATTAGTTTCATTACTAATCCTAAGGTTGTAGAATTTTTTAGGCCCATGGATCTCTTATTAAAAAATGACTAAAAGCACGATTGATTCTCAAGAAGTAGCGAAGTTTGCTGAGCTTTCCAGCCAATGGTGGAATGTAGATGGCCCATTGAGGACGTTGCATGACATTAACCCACCGCGTTTAACGTTTATTGAGCAATATGCCACATTGGAAGATAAACGTATTTTAGATGTAGGAACGGGTGGGGGGATCCTTGCTGAAGCAATGGCAGGGAAAGGAGCCAAGGTGACTGGTCTGGATGTAAATGATGAAACCTTGCAAGTAGCTAGAAAACATGCGCATGAAAATAACTTAGTCATAGAATATGTTAATTGCCCCATTGAAGAATTTAAAGCGAGAGCATTTGATACCATCACTTGTATGGAAATGCTGGAGCATGTACCTGATCCTGCCCAGGTTATACAAAATTGCAGTCGATTGCTTAAAAAGAATGGTTACTTATTTTTATCCACCATAAATAGAACACCGCTGGCATATGCTACCGTAATAGTTGCGGCCGAATATTTACTTGAGTTGCTTCCAAGGCAAACACATGACTTTAAAAAATTCATAAAACCTAGCGAGCTAGCTGCTATCGCAAGAAAAGTAGGCTTAGATCCGATTGGCATTTCGGGACTTTCCTATAATCCGATTACAAGACAAGCTACTTTGAAAGAATCAACCGCAGGTAACTATTTAATGGGATTTAAAAAAGCAGATTAAGAAAATTTATTTATTTACTTCTTCCAGATTTTTAGCGGGGCTGCTTTTCATTTTCTTTTTATCTACGTAACGTTGTTGATAACGTTGATAGGCGTATTTCGCTTGATCTTCAGTAACGATATCTACTTCATTTCCATATAAATCTACCCGTGCTACATTAGCCTTTTGAGAGCTTAAATAAGCAGGCGAAGCACTGTAATAATTGAGTGCTTCTCTCAGTGTTTTTTTACTGAAAGGAGGGGTTTCAAGACGTTCGTAAAAATCAACAATGTCATCAAAAATACCAATTTTTAAGGGCCGTACTTGATTGCTTTTTTTAAAAAAAGCTGCAGGAAAATGATCAGCTAACCAATCGATTGTTTTTAATTTTTCTTTTTTAGCATTGTCAAATGGTTGGCTCATCATAGATCTCCATGTGTGTCTTATACTAATAAGCTAGCATAAGTTAGTTCTCTATGCATTATTTAAGCACTCTTTTTATATTTACTGAATACAAATTTCGCCCCCTAATTATCGATTCGTTACTGATCATAGTCCAGGTCGTGGGAGTAAGAAACGGATATTGTACTAGAATAATTCAAATTTAAAATTGAGAGACACTTTCGGGAAATTCGGAAAATCACTATTCGCAAATATCTCAATAGGTTATAAGAAATTTCTCAATTTTGGCAAAGACAAAGGCGCTCCGTTTGTTTTGATTTTTCTGTTTGTTGTTGTAACTCATTGAATGTTAATAATTATTTTTTTATAAAAAATAAAAATACAATAAACAAAACTCGCAAGCTGACTTGCATATGTACAATACTGCTGCTAAATTTACTTTATGACTTTCACGGAATGAAGGTCTCATGAAAGGGATTTTTGACAGAAGGATCTGTCTAGGTCAAGGATGATTCAGGACGTTGTCCTGATAGAAGACTGTGAAAAAGCCAGGGCATTGCCCTGGCTTTTATTTTGTCTGCAAACTCCTGTTCGCGAGACGATTTAAATAGTATCAAATTTTTTTATGCTACTACATACCCTGAATGAGATAAATAATTTCTATCCGGATAATAAGCAAAAACTACAGACCCATCCTTAATGGTATTAATAACCGGTTTTGCCAGTGTTTGTGCTATGGAAGGACATCCCCAGCTGCGGCCAGCACGCCCTGCTTTTTTGATAAAATCAGGTTCGACATACCAAGCCCCATGAATTACCACGCGGCGATTATACGCATTATCGTTAAAACCTTTTTCTAAACCTTGCAAATTCAAGGAGATGCCTTTTGAACCTATATAAGTATCTCGAGTTACGAATGTTCCTAAACTGGTGGCTTTGCTTGATGGTTTATTAGAAAAGTGATGAGGAACAACCATACCTGAGTTTTGTCCATGGGCGACATAAGTGTTATAGAGTAGTTTCTCTTTTTTAACATCAAATACCCACATTCTTTGTTTAGAGGAGGGTAAAGAATAATCGATCACAGTTAACACAGGTTTCTTTACAGCCCCTTTTTTGGTTGCTTTTTGATATGCAGTGAGAGCCATTTTAAGTACGTTTTTATTTAATGAAGGGGCTTTCCTGCTTAAATGAGCAACTTCGGTGTTTACGTTAATTGAAGACGAGGATCCTGCAAAGGTTGGGCTAGTAGAAGTCATATTACTAGCAAGTACTGCTACTGAAATTAAAGTTAATATTGTATTCATAATGCTCCATCTTTAGCGTTTGGTTTGCGATTGAATAAGACGAAAACTCGTCAAACCTGACAACGTAAAGCTGCCAACATCAATTCACATCAGTTACTATTTGTCTTCGAGAAGACATCCAAAAGTTGGGTATTATATTGGCAAAGCACGCAAAAGTAAACTTCTAAGTCAAAAAAATGACCATTAATAAAAAAAGTAATTATTTTTCAATATGTTGAAAAAACTTTTTTTTCTTTTTTGTGTGCTAAAAAAGTTAAATCATTAAAATAAATGAACAAAAAGTATAAAATTAGAACATAAAAACAGGTAAATATTACATCAAAATGTTAAATATTTGCTCTGTTTGTTATTTTTTGCTTCTATCGCTTATCAGGGCGCATGTTTAATTTTTGTGCTTTTTGTGTGTTAGCTCTTAAAAAAAATAGGGAGCCAGCAGTCAAAATTGATTATGCCTATAAAATCAATTTTGCAAAAGTTATAAATTAAAATTATCCTTCACCCATTCATTTTTGTTGGAGTTACTATGCTTGATAAACGATTATTACAGCCTCCTAAGGGCCTTCGTGCGAACATCAACGATGCTTACCGCGAAGAAGAATTGAGTATCGTTTCAAAGCTCATTAAAGAAGCCGAATTATCCGAAGGCCAGGCTGCGAATGTGCGAAATTTAGCAACTCGTCTCGTTGAACAAGTGCGATCGGAAAGAAAAAAAAGTACAGGAATAGATTCATTTTTAACAGAATATGCACTTTCCAGTGAGGAAGGCATCGCTCTGATGTGTTTAGCTGAGGCACTTTTACGTGTGCCAGATAATGCTACGATTGATAGTCTCATTAAAGACAAACTATCTTCGGCAGATTGGAAATCGCACCGGGGCCAGAGTGACTCATTTTTTGTAAATGCGACTACTTGGGCATTAATGTTAACGGGTAAAGTGTTAAATCCAGAAACTGCAGAAAATACTTTATCAAAGGCCTTATTAAAATTAGTAAACAAAGGTAGTGAAGGTGTGGTTCGCACAGCAGTAGATAAAGCAATGCGCATTATGAGTAAGCAATTTGTTACTGGCAGAACGATTCAAGAAGCATTAACACGCGCTAAAAAGAAAGAGGCCAAGGGATATCGCTATTCCTACGATATGTTAGGAGAAGCGGCACTGACAGCTGAAGATGCGGAGCGTTATTTTGTGGCTTATACCAAGGCTATAGAAGCTATTGGTAAAGATGCTAAAGAGAAAGGTGTTTATCAAAATCCGGGTATTTCTATTAAATTGTCTGCTTTGCATCCGCGCTATCATGAAAGCAAATATGAACGGGTGATGAATGAGCTAACCCCTAAATTGCTTTCTCTTGCACAACTGGCTAAAAAATTTAATATTGGCTTAACGATTGATGCCGAAGAATCAGAGAGGCTTGACCTGTCTTTAGATTTAATTGAGCGGGTATTTAGTGATGATAGCCTGGCGGGTTGGAATGGATTTGGTATGGCGGTACAGTCTTACCAAAAACGGGCATTTTATCTGCTGGACTGGATCGCAGCGCTTGCCCGCTCAAAAAATCGTCGTATGATGGTACGCTTGATAAAAGGAGCCTATTGGGATAGCGAAATAAAAAAAGCACAAGTACAAGGTTTATCTGAATACCCTGTCTTTACCCGCAAAGTATTTACCGATGTTTCTTTTCAAGCTTGTGCTAAGAAATTATTAACCATGACCGACGCTATATATCCAGCATTTGCAACGCATAATGCTTACTCGGTCGCTTTAATTCTTAATATTGTTGGTGATTACCGCGATTTTGAATTTCAATGCTTACACGGAATGGGTAATGAACTATATGAACAAATCGTACCGGGCAAGCATTTTGGAATCCCTTGCCGAATTTATGCCCCGGTAGGTAGTCATGAAGATTTATTACCGTACCTGGTTAGACGACTTTTAGAAAATGGGGCTAATTCTTCGTTTGTTAATCGCATTGTTGACGATAAAGCGCCTATTAGCTCTTTAGTAGAGGACCCTGTGGGCAAAGCGAGGCATTTACTCAATAAAATTAATCAAAATATCCCATTGCCCACTTCCATTTTTTTACCCGAACGTAAAAATTCCAATGGATTTGATTTTAGTAATAGAGCAGAGGTTGCTTCACTCCAGCAAAGGTATACACACGAAGAATTTTTTTGGGAAGCCAAGCCATTAATTGCTGGAAAAGCAAATGAAGCGCCAGGAATTAAAGTGTTTTCACCGCAACAACCTGATAAAGAGATAGGGAGAGTGGTAGAAGCAACCAATGAGGACATAGAAATTGCTTTACATAAAGCTTGCGAATACTTCCCCACCTGGAGTGAAACATCTGTTATTCAAAGAGCTGCAAAGATAGAGGAGTTTGCAGATCTTTTAGAAGAAAACATGCCCCAACTCTTATCTTTAGCCTGTCTGGAAGCTGGAAAAACATGGAATGATGGTATTGCCGAAGTGCGCGAAGCTGTTGATTTTTGCAGGTATTATGCCAAACAAGCAGAGAAGCTAATGGCTAAACCACTTCGTCTTCATGGCTATACCGGCGAGTTGAATGAGTTAAGCTTGCACCCTCGCGGAGTTGTATTATGCATCAGTCCCTGGAATTTTCCTTTAGCCATTTTTGTAGGTCAAGCCATTGCGGCCATAGCTACAGGTAATTGTGTCCTGGCAAAACCTGCGGAACAGACCCCTTTAATCGCTGCATTAGCAGTTCAGCTCATGCATAAAGCAGGTATTCCAAAAGCAGTAGTTCAGTTATTACCTGGAAAAGGAGAGACGGTTGGGGCTACTTTGGTTGCTGATAAGCGAATTAAAGCGGTTATATTTACCGGCTCAACGCAAACTGCTGCAATCATTAACAAGACGTTGGCAACGCGCGGAGGGGAAATTATTCCTTTAATAGCAGAAACAGGGGGGCAAAATGCAATGATTGTTGACTCTTCTGCTTTATTGGAGCAGGTGGTGATGGATGTAGTTACCTCGGCTTTTGGCACTGCGGGTCAACGTTGTTCGGCATTACGTGTGATTTATGTACAAGAAGAGGTATATCCTCGTTTCGTAAGATTACTCCGCGGTGCTATGGCTGAGTTAGAAATTGGCAACCCGTGCTGGTTATCCACTGACGTGGGTCCTGTTATAGATGAAGAAGCATTAACTGTTTTAAAAGCGCATGTGGATAATATTAGTAAAAAATTCTCGATTCTTTACCAATGTGATTTACCAAAAGAAGCTAAAGAAGGTTACTTTATGCCGCCTACCGCTATAGCGATCGACGATATTAAAGCTTTGGAAAAAGAGGTATTTGGCCCCGTCTTGCATGTGATTTCTTATAAAAGAAAAGAATTGGATAAGGTGATTAACCAAATTAATAGCACAAGTTATGGCTTAACTTTTGGGATACATAGCCGCATCAACCATACAGTGGAAGAAATTAAGCGCAAAGTTCACGTGGGGAATTGTTATGTAAACCGCAACATGATTGGAGCGGTTGTAGGGCTGCAACCCTTTGGCGGTGAAGGGCTTTCAGGAACAGGTCCTAAAGCTGGTGGCCCACATTATTTACAACGTTTATGTTATGAGCGCACGTATACAGAAGATACGACAGCTGCAGGAGGAAACGCTAGCTTGATGTCATTACCAGAAGAGTAGAGAGGCAGGTTGGGCCGAAAGGCCCACACACAGCGTAAATGAAGCAATGTATGGTTGCGTTACCCTTGGGCCAAGCTGCGCTTCGCTAATAACCAGGGGACCAAGACAAACAAAAAGAGCCCTCCAACCAAAAAACTCTCAAAAAAAGCTACATTCTCAATAGGGATTTGAGTAGGCGGGACGAAGCCTATTAGAATAGTTAGCACACAACAAATTAATCCAATGCCAGAAACCAACCATATTCCCGGTTTACCCCCCGGAATTTTATAGGCTCTTTTTTTATCTGCTTTGCTGTAACGCAATTTAATCGCGGCGGCAAACATAAAAACATAAACTAATAAGGCCATCTGAGCACACAGATCACTCAAAATCCAATAAGCTGCATTAATAGAATCTAATAAAATAAAAAGAGTACTTAATAAAGTAAAAATAAAACCTTGAATCATAAGGATGCGAACCGGAGCTCCATATTTATTGGTTTTTGCAAATTGATGAGGAATGCAGCCGTCTTGTGCTGAAACTAGCAACCCTTTAGTAGGTCCAATAATCCATGCAGATACGCCGCTTAAGCCACCCAGAATGATGCAAATAGCGGTGATAAAGACCATCCAGGGCATGCCATAGGCATTAAAGAAAATTGAATAGGCATCAATAAGCGCTGAAACCACACTTAATTTTTCCACAGGCACTACAATCACTATAGCCAGGGAACCTAAAACAAGCGTTGCGAAAATGAGTATCGTGGAGTAAAGAAGCGCGCGCGGATAATCTTTTTGAGGGTTTTTTACTTCCTCAGCATGCACTGCCGACATTTCCATGCCTAGCAAGCCAAATAAAACTGCTGAGAACAAAGACAAATTTCCAATGGAACTAAAATCAGGCAGCCAACTGGCATCAGTGGCAATTTGTAGGGGTTTTCCTTGTAAAACCCAAAAAATGCCTAAAAAGATAATCCCTATCATGGGAAGAAGGGTACCAATAAGAGCGCCAACCGTACTGACAATACTCGATACCTTCATACCAAAGCAGTTAAGAATGGTAAAAATCCAAAAAAGGCTAATAATAGTGGTCAATAAGAAAAATTTTTGATTGGCTAAAGCCGGGGCAAAAAGATAAGCAAATGTTGCAGCAATGAAGGCAAGAATAGTAGGGTACCAAACTACATTATAGATCCATTGTAACCAAATGGTTATAAAAGCGGCCCGCTTACCAAAAGCTTCACGAACCCATACATAAATCCCTCCTGTCTTGGGAAAAGTTGTGGCAAGTTCAGCCGCTACCAAGGCTACGGGAATAAAAAAAGCCAAAGCCGCTACTAAGTAATAAGAAATTAAGGAAAAACCTAGTGTAGCGCTTAATGGTAAGGTTCGTAAGCTATCAACGGCAATTACGTTGATCATTACCAAAGAAAAAACACTAAGTACTCTTTTGGGCTTGGTCACACCGAAGTCCTTACATAAAAAAAATTAGCAAACCGCTTGATTAAGCGTCACAAATTAGCAGTTTGAGAAAATAAAAGCAATGATTGAGACGATAGTGATAAATTAAAAAAGATGCTACTGGTAAAGCCCGATGGTAGGGTTTCTTTAGGCTTAAAAAAGGAACATTTCAAGAATAGCATTTTGGAGTTTCTTGTATATAATGGTATTTTTGTGGGAATTCGAGCTAGTAGTGACTACCGCAGGGAGCGCTGTTTTTGAAAAAAAAATTTATTCCTTATTTATTTTCCCTGACTTTTTCTTATTACTCTTACAGCATGGGTCTAGGGGATATAAAAATCCATTCCTTTTTAGACCAACCTTTAGAGGCTGAAATTGAGCTTATTGATGTAGGTTCAATGCCATTAACCTCTATCAAAGCTTCTATTGCATCTGTAGAAGAGTTTGAAAAAATGAGCATGGATCGCTCTTACGTTCTTGAGTATTTAAATTTAGCAGTAGTGAAGAAACCCAATGGTAAATTAGTTATTCAAATTAATTCCAGTCAGCGAATTACCGAGCCTTATATTCAACTTTTAATTGATCTTGCCTGGCCAAATGGACAAGTGTATAGAGCCTATACTGTTTTATTAGATCCCCCGAATTATAAACTCATTATTCTAAAGAAACGTTTAGAAAGCGTGGCAAAAAAACCGCGTTTTAAAATGTCTACACATCAGTCGGGGATGATGGAAAAAGAAACCATAACGCATGTGGGGTCAAGCCAAGAAGGATTAGAAAGTCATGGGCCCATGACGTATGGCCCCACGGTTGAAAATGAGAGTATTTGGCAAATCGCGCAGCGTTACAAAACCGATGATATTATATTGCAACAAGTCATCTTATCTATTGTAGGTAGAAATCCCCAAGCTTTTAGCGAGGGTAATTTAAATGGTCTGAAACCGGGTCAAACATTAGCTATTCCCGGTAGCAGCGAGATGAGCAAAATTCCTGCCAAATTGGCAAAAATGGAAGTATATGAGCAAGATAATGCTTGGCAGGCTAAACGTTCCATTCACCATGTATTACAACCACCTTATTTTGAGTCGCAAGTTACTTCAGCTGAACCCATTGATGACGAAAGTCCTCTAGGATATGTTGAAAGCTTTTCAAAACTTCCTCCCGTACCTCTTTTTACTAAAGGTGCCCCGGTAACTCCGATAATTACGACTTTGCCGGCATCCTTGCTAAGCGCTCAAAATTTTCTTATGGGAAATAATGAGAGTGCCACGTTACAAAAAGCAAAAGATGAGTTAGCTATTGCAGGTACCGCATTGCAGTCCGTGAGAGAAGCAAATATTTTATTAAATGAACAAATTCATTTAATGCAAACCGAAAATAAACGATTACAGTCCCAATTGAGACAACGCGATAGAACTATTGCACAATTACAAAAAGACATCTTGCTAATTAAACAAAGACAGGGTTTGGCAGGGCAGGGTAGTGCTACACCCACGTATGAATCTGAAAGTATGTGGCCATGGTTTCTACTCTTGCTACTCACGTTAGGGGCGGTTGGCGGACTTGGATATTGGCGCTATTGGGTACGCCCTAAAGAGGAAGAGCCTAATGAAAAAGATTTGCTTGTAGTTCCCATTGTCGAAAATAAAAATACTTCCGAAACATTGGTGAAAGAGGAGGCCATACCCCCCACTGTTGTTTCTTCCACGGCATCGCCGGAGCGTGAGCCTGAGGAAATTATTGAGCAAGCGAGGGCGGAAGAGACTGATGAAATAAAAACAGAAGATAGCTCGATTGATTTTGTACCAGAGCCAGTTATTGCAATAGAAGAGATAGAGGAACCAAAAGAGTCAATTATTGCATCTGAAGATGTGGGGGAACTAGAGAAAGGAGACAGCACACGCGATATTATATCTCCTGAGCGAGTTATTACGACAGAAGAAATAGACGACTCGAATGATTCAATTACCTCTTCCGAAGGCGCCGCTGAAATAAACACAGATGATCGTTCCTTGGATTTCGTACCCGAGCCAATTATCGGGGCAGAAAAAATAGAGAAGGCTGAGGACGAAAAAGATAATTCAGTGGAATTTGAGCCGGGAATTATAGTAACCGAAAAAGAGGTGGTAAAAGAGAAGGAACCTCCAGCTCAAGATAATATTGTCGAATTCTCCCCGGTGAATGTGGACACAGAGCCTGCTAAAGATAAACCGGCTAAAAGTTATAAAGCCTTAGATACCTTACTCGATCTCGCGCGAACGTATATCTCAATGGCTGATATAGAAGCAGCAAAGCAGTCATTGCAAGAAGTCTTGGAACATGGCAATGAGAAACAAAAGCAAGAAGCCCAGGATTTACTCGATTCTATAAATAAGAAATAGCTTCCAAGCCAGCGGTTTAATTCTCTCTTAAGTATTTTTAAATATACTACACTTAATTAAAAGCTTATGGATTCTTCTTATGCCAAGTGAACTTCTAGCCCGTCAAAATATAGCGCAAGCCGTTTATATGGATTACGTAGTTAAACTAGCTGCCACGCAGGCCCGGATGACTACTGATCTCGCTTTTGATCCACAAGGTCGAGTCTTAATGGAGGTCAATTTACAGCCGGAAGATTATGCGCAAATTGTTGCTCAAATTAATGTTAAATTGGGCGAACAATTCGATGTTAGCAAGACAGGGTTGCAAGATGCTTTAGGCAGAAATGTTTCCCCAAAAGCAACTGTAAGTTTAGATTGCGCTGATGAGTTAAAAAGCAAGTTTATTGAAACGCTAAGATCACGCCTTACCACTGCGGGAGCCAAAGACCCGCAAGCTATTATTGACGCATATGAGAAACAGGCAAAGGGAAGTATCATTGCTTTGCAACAAGAATTTCATTTTCATTTAAGTTTAGCTACCCGGGTATATCAAAAAGCAGCTCCCCAAAAATTCGATGACAAAGAAGATGAGTTGGCAAAAGCACATCAAGTCGCAGCTAATAGAGTGAATTTATTGGTTATGGATGCCTATGCTAAAGCATTACAGAAAGCTACAAAAAATGGGGTGCTTGATCTTGCTACCTTGAATAAAGAATTTGATAAAGCCAGAAAAGCGATATTGCCACAAGCCCATAAAATTCTGCGTGAGGAAATCATTCGTCATACTGGTGTTATCATTGATTTAAAAGCGATTGATAAAGTCAAAAGAGGAACAGATAAAAAGGATTCGCTAAAACATGTAGCCGAAGGGTTGACTGCAACATCTAATGACCTTATTCATACGGATTCAAAGCTTGGTTTGGCTACTTTCATTAGCGGCTCGGAAAATACTTCCCATGACCGTGCGATAGGGAAAATAGCTGATCGGCAAATCGCAACATTTCAATTTAAAGCGGGGACTGTTGGGGAGAAAACCTCTAGTCGTATGCAAACCCGCGTAGCTTCTTTAGATGTTAAAAAAGGTGTAAGTGCAGAGGAAGCTATTGAAGATATCAAAAATAAGTTAAAGACCATCGCCACTGATAATAATTTTTCCAATCGTTTAGAAACTATCCAGGGAAAACCAAAAGCATTTGTTTACAACTTGCATACGGCTATTAACCATACGTTAGGTGATATGGGTGGTAATCTTCAAACGCAAGGATTAGAGCGGATTCTTCAAGGTGTTCATAAATATAATGCTGAACAAAACAAAGATGGAGTTTTGTGCTTTTTACAAAACATTTCAGTTAATGGTTTTGGTGATACCCTAGGTTATGACACAAGAAATGCCGTGCGTAAGGAAGCAACCTTAATGGCTGAAATATCCATGTTGCATACCTTATATGATAGTTCGCCTGACCAACAAAAAGAAATGCGGGATGTGTTTGCTAAATATAAAAAATTTCTCGATAACCCACAACGTCCTGCTTATTTTTCACAGAGTGAAGAGGGTCAGGCAGCTATTGCTCAGATTCAACAAATTAAGGCGCAATGGTTAGCAGGCCCGGTCGCCGGGGATAGTATTGTTGATAATGCTAAAGCCAGTTTGAAACAATTAATGGCGAACAATAAGCATTTTTCACATGAAAATGCCAAATTAGTGCAAACTTTGTCTATTTTGGTTGAAGAAGCTTCTATTGCGGGTTGTAAAAGTGGTAATGAGAGAGCGCAGGCTATTTCTGGTCGTGTTGTTTTATTTGATGCGCTAGGTAGCAATCCCGATGCTTTTGGACCGGAAGGACAGGCGCTTGCTGCCGCTTTAAAGAAAATGGCTAGCGGGGGTGATTCGCAGACAAACGCTGTTAAATTAAATTCCATCTTACACAGTATTTATAACGCTCATGGGTTGCAGTTATCTTCTTCCCTTGTCAGTCTTCTTGATCAAGGGGCTTCCGCTAAAGTTGAAGCCAGTGGTCAAGGGATATATTCAACCAATAAAGCAGAAGAAAATGCGAGTCTTATGACTAACTTGCATCAATCCAAGGCTGGGAGCATGCAGGCCCATAAAGATCTCATTCCAGAAATGATTAATGCATCAGAAGCGCAACCTAAATCCGTTTGGCAAAGAATGTCTGGAGTTTTAGGTAAAGCAGGAGCTGCTATTTTGAGTGTGGTAACTTTAGGAATTTTGCCGCTTGCAGTCAAAATTTATAGTGAGCTTGATAATAGAGCACGTAAACAAGAACAAAAAATAAGCGAAGAGCGGTTAGTCGATCACTACACTAAGATGAAAGACTCAAATTATGCAGCAATAGAAGAAAACATCCATAGTAGTGACGCATCTGTTTTAGGTAAGCTGGATGGTGTTCAACCAGCTCTAAGACAAGCTGCTGCTCATGACCATGATGACAGTGATCAAGAGTTGAAAGTACCTTTGTTAAGCGAAACTGCGCAGGTAACCAGAAGACGAACTCCAAGCCCGGCTCTTTCCGATGCTTCGACGTCTACTAGTGAGGACGAGAGTACCGTACCCTATACATTACTTAAATAAGGGATAATCTCACTGGACCAAGCGGCAGAGTATTTTCCTAGCCATGAAGAGTAAACCTAGACAAACGTACTGGGGTGGTATAAATTTGGCGATTTAAGCAGGAATTGTAATGCGTATTGCCTTACTGGTTGAATACGATGGCAGTCAGTATCATGGCTGGCAAGCGCAAACGGGTTTGCGTACAGTACAGCAGGTTTTAGAGGATGCTTTAAGTCACGTCGCCGATCATGATGTAAGTGTAGTTTGTGCCGGCCGTACTGATACCGGTGTGCATGCTACTAACCAAGTAATTCATTTTGATGCCGAAAAAGAACGGACTATTCGTGCGTGGATTCATGGCGCCAACTCATTTCTTCCCAAAGATGTTTGTGTTAAG
>NZ_LR134437.1 GCF_900637865.1 Legionella adelaidensis | reverse complement strand
TTTCATAGGTAAACGATCACTCACTAGGTTGTATATTTAATAAACTATAATACTCCTGGATGCTTTCATCATTCCAAGGCTGACGCTTGCTATCTAATAAATACGTATCTAATCCTTCACTTAATTGCTTTGCAGTGTCCAACATAATAGTAAAGCGTTCTTTATCAATAATTGAATTTCCTGAAGCGTGCATAAACAAACAAAGACCATGAACACTAAACGCGCCAATATTTTGCAGATCAAATACACCTGTAGGTGTAGCTGCCGCCAAGCTGCACAATACCGGCCCCTGCCCATTTGGATATTGATGACGATGGAATATATGACCCTCACCAAAACGCAACCCCGCAGCCAAGACAGTCTGTAATAGCTCATAACCAGCCAACTGCCTATTTTCCTTTGCTAATAAAAATATCATTACAGAAGGAGCTCTTTCATTCGTAACTACACGCTCCTTGTTCATTAAATTGGGCTTTTTTTCTTCTGCAGAAACGGAAACCGTTGTATTAAGTACGGGTGCAGAGGACGCTGCCTGTTGAACAGGAGGCTGATGGCTAAATGCTTGTATACTGGGTTTTTTTGCTGGCTGCAAAATGGGGGCATCATCCTCTCGGTCAATTTTACGCACTGCAATAATGTCATCATAATTTGCTTCCACATGCCCGAGAGAGGGTTGAGAATTTAATATATTATTAGTTTGGCGGCGTGCCTTCATCATTCGATTAATGGCTACTATAACCCCAATCAGTAACAGGATATTTAGAATTAAACTCCAGTTAGCCTGCATCATTCGCTCCTATTCTGCTATAGCCAAAGCTTGTTCTACATCAACCGCAACCACACGAGACACCCCAGGCTCACGCATTGTTACTCCAATTAAATGATCTGCCAACTCCATTGTTACCTTATTGTGGGTAATAAACAAGAATTGTACAAATTCAGACATCTCTTTCACTAAGTCACAAAATCTGCGCACATTTACATCATCTAAAGGCGCATCTACCTCGTCCAACATACAAAAAGGAGAGGGATTTAGTTGGAAAATGGCAAATACCAGAGCCACTGCAGTCATTGCTTTTTCCCCACCGGAGAGCATGTGAATACTACTGTTACGTTTTCCGGGAGGCTGTGCCATTACCAAAACTCCAGCTTCTAAAAGATTATCGCATGTCAATTCCAGCATTGCACGCCCCCCGCCAAAAAGACGAGGAAACAAGGATTGAAAAGAAGAATTGATTTGGTTAAATGTATCACGAAGACGTGCTTGGGTTTCTTTATCCATTTGGGCAATGGCAAGTTCTAAAGTGGATAATGCTTCATTTAAATCACTATATTGCACATCAAGTTGTTGTTTTCGCCCGTTTTCTTCCTGATATTCCTCTATAGCAATTAAATTAATCGCTCCCAGACGTTTGATTTTTTCTTGAGTTTCTAATAATTCTTTCTCTAGAAGATGAATATCTTTCGACTCAGTTAATGTTGAAAGTACTTCTGTAGCTTGCAAATTGAGTTCATATAAGGCCTCTTCCAGAGACGCTTTTTTTATCTGTAATGCTTGCTCGGCTAATTTATTTTGTTGAATTAGCTCTACCAAGTTTTTATTTTGTAAATGCAGATCTTTTATTTTTTGTTGAGTTTGTTGCAAGACCTCTTGAAGTTGATTAATTTTTTCTTTTTTACTGATTAATTCTTTTTCAAGATGTTGATATTCGGTTAGTTTTTGTTTTAAGGTCTCTTCATTTTTATTGGAAGGTGCTACCAACTCCAGAAATTGTTTTTCCAATTTTTCTAAACGTAGCTGGATGCTTTCCGCTCTTTTTATTTCTCTGGTTTGGCTTTCTAATGATTGCTGCTTTTTATTTTTTTCGCGATCGTATTGTAGTTCTTGCTGATGTAATTCATTCAGTACAGTTTCTAAGGTTTTCTTTTCAATTTGTAACGTCTTTTCCCAGGCTTCTCTGTCTTTATTATAATTTTGAACCGCAATTTCCGCATGCGAAAGTTGCTCTTCTGCCTTCTGGCACAAATCTTTTATCCTCTCTATTTCTGCACATATCGTTTCTAACTGATAACGTTTCTCTTCTTCTTCTTCTTGCAAAGCATTTTTGCGTAACACATTATTCTCAAACTCCTTCGTTTTACTGGTGAATTGAGCCTCTAACGTTAATATGTTGGATTGAAGCGATCGGGAGGAAATAAATAATTTTTCTTCTTCTTCTTTATTTAATGAGAAGGTGGAATGTAAAGTATTTCTCTTTTCTTGTAATTTTTGAATTTTTTCTTCAAGTTGTACTAATTCAGCGGTTAATTTATTTAAAGTATCCTGACGGGCAATAAGTCCTTCCTTTTCACTATTACTCGCTGCCACTTTCAGCCATCCGTGCCCTACCCAGACTCCTTGGGGTGTAATTACCGACTGATTTGATTTAAGGGAGGTCACTAGTGACAACGCTTCTTCCAGAGACTCTGCCAAATAAATTTCGTGTAAAAAATCGATTGCCGGGACAACCCCTTGTATTTTATCCACTAAACGAGGATGAGTCTGCCTTGCAAAATTAGTTTGTGAAGAGACGAAATACGCAGGGTGATTAATCGTGTTTGCCTCTTTTAATAACTCATCCCATTCTTCTATTACTACAGCTTGCAAAGCTTCTGCAAAAACCAGTTCACAAGCTGTTCTCCATTTCTCTTCTATAGAAAATTTAGAAACCAGTCTTGGAGCAGTAGCCCATTTTGCCAGCTTTTCCGGATCATTAATATTTTTTAAAGCTGCCTGTTGTGCTGCTTCTAGTGCCGCTTTTTTTGCAGCTATATGTTTTAATTGATCATGTTCTATATTTAATTGGTGTTCAATTCCACTAATATCCTTCTTCAAATCCCGGTTATTTTCAGAAATTTGAGCAAGTTTACTTTGCAATTCTGTTATTTCTTTTTCCAAAATAGTTTTTTCATTGCGGAGTGTTTGAGCATTTTTTTGTAATATTTCAATAGGTAACGATTCTTTCTCGTGTGTAATTTTTTCTAATCGCACCAATAATTGTTCACGCTGCATGTGTAAGTTTTTTAAAACCAACGTGTGCTCTTGTTTTTCTCTGTGACTGGCATTTAGTTTTTCCTGGATTTCTCGCCAGTCATTGTTCCATTTAGTATGCTCTTTTTCTTTTTTGTCCCAATTACTTTTTTGGCTTTGGTAAGCCTCTTGTAAGTCCTTAACTTTTTTTTCTAATTCAATGAGTTGCGTTTCAAGTTGGATAAGGCAAACTTTTTCTTCTTCTATTTTTTCAATAGTATGGTGATATTCGAGGGTTAATTCTTCTTTATTTTTAGTGAACAAATGCTTTTCTTTTTGACTCTGTTGTATCGACTCTTCTAACCGCGCGATATCCGTTCCAGCTTTAAAAAATTGATTTTGAATCTCTTGAAAAAGTTCATTCGCTGTTTGCAGTTCATTTTGGGAAAGTAATTCCTCTTTGGCCAAAAGAGTAGCTTGGGTTTCATATTCTTCAGATTGAAAGGTTAGTGCCTTACTATTTTTAGTTAGCACTTCCTGTTCATTATTCAAAGCAGCCCACTTTAAACTGAAGATTTCTCCTTTAAGTTGACGCTCTTTCTCTTTTAAAAGTTTAAAACGTTCAGCTGCTTTTGCCTGTTTCTCCAACCTTGCTAATTGTTTGGACAATTCTTCACGGATATCTGCAACGCGTGATAAATTTTCACGCGTCTGATTAATGCGTAGCAAAGTTTCCCGGCGCCTATCCTTATATTTTGAAATCCCGGCAGCTTCCTCTAAATACACTTTTAAATCATCAGGGCGCGCTTCAATTAAGCGAGAAATCATGTCTTGGCCAATAATGGCATACCCTTTTGCTCCCGCTCCCGTTCCTAAAAAAATATCGACTACATCGCGGCGTCGACAGCGACTCCCATTTAAAAAATAATTCGAATCACCGTCCCGAGATACGACACGTTTTATACTAATCTCTTGATAGCTAGCATATTGACCGCTCAACCTACCCAAACTATTATCAAAAACCAATTCAACAGCAGCTTGGCCAACTGGTTTGCGCGTAGAAGAACCATTAAATATAACATCTGTCATCGCTTCACCACGCAGGTTTTTGGCAGAGCTTTCCCCCATAACCCAGCGCACGGCATCGATAATATTTGATTTACCACACCCGTTAGGGCCCACGACTCCCACTAACTGACTTGGAAAAGAAACCGTAGTGGGTTCGACAAATGATTTAAAACCAGATAATTTTAGTTCTTTCAGTTGCATAGTGTTGCGAATAAAAATTGATGATTGTAACTTACTCTATGGCAATTCCCAACGGATGTTTAATTATAAATGGAAACCTTTAAATGGAAGAAGATATCAACGATTTAATCAAATCAATAGGGGAAAAAGGATTACAACTTCTATCTTCTTACCCTAAAAACTCACCGCAACTGCCTCAATACATAGAGAATTTTTTTTCCATTGCCACCGATTTTCATGGCTTTTTCAGCAATATATTAATGAACCCTGATAAATTTTGGCCTATGCAAGTCAATTATTGGGAAGAATCAAACCGGCTATTACAAGATCAATTTAATTATTGGAAAGAAGGAAAAAAATTTCATCCTCTTAATGACAAACGATTCCAGAACCAGGAATGGGAAAATAATCCATTTTTCAATCTACTTGGCCAGCATTACCTTTTAGCCTATAAGCATATCAATTCTTTATTACGGGAAATTGACTCAGAAGATGCACAACTAGCAAAAAGGGTAAAATTTTTCACCCGTCAATTTTTAGATGCATTATCTCCCAATAATTATATTTATACTAACCCCGAACTTCTTTCTGAAACTGTAAAAAGTAAAGGTGAAAACCTGTTAAAAGGTTTTAATAATTTCTTAAGTGATATTAATGAACAACCGTCCAACTTCACTATAAAAATGAGTGATGAGAAAGCATTCGAAATTGGAAAAAATATTGCCACCACCGCTGGCAAAGTCATTTTTAAAAATGATTTAATGGAATTAATTCAATATGCCCCACAGACAAAAAAAGTTAGAGAGATTCCTTTATTAGTCATTCCACCCTGGATTAATAAATTTTATATTCTCGATCTAAGCCCGAATAACTCTTTAATTGGCTGGTTAGTTAAACAAGGTATTACGGTCTTTGCGATTTCCTGGGTAAACCCGGACTCCAAATTGGCAAAAAAGAGTTTATGGAATTACTTAAAAGAGGGTCCCCTAACAGCATTACAAGTCATAAGAAAACAATTAAATGTCAAAACGGTTAATACCCTGGGATTTTGCATAGGCGGTACTTTACAAGCTATGCTTTTAGCCTACTTAAAAGCAAAAAACAAAAAATTAATAAACAGCTCTACCTTCCTGGCTTCTATGATCGATTTTAGTAACCCGGGTGAAATCTCCGTATTTATTGATGAAAAACAAATTGTTGCATTAGAAAAGCAAATGAATGAAAAAGGATTTTTTGATGGGCAAGCCATGGCTCATGCTTTTAATTCTTTACGGGCAACGGACTTAATTTGGTCATTTTTCATTAAAAATTACTTACTCGGAAAGTCTCCCGTGCCTTTTGATATCTTGTACTGGAACTCTGACACAACAAATATGCCAGCTCAAATGCATTCACAATATCTACGATGGATGTATTTACAAAATGACTTGATTAAACCCAACAAAATAAAACTAAATAATACTCCTTTAGACGTTACTAAAATTGATACCCCCTCTATTTTCATTTCCACGCAAAAAGACCATATTGCTCCCTGGCAAACAACGTATGTTGGGTATCAAGTTTTTAAAGGCGAAAAGCAATTTATCCTAGGGGGTTCCGGTCATATTGCAGGAATAATCAATCCCCCGGAAAATAAAAAATATGAATTTTTTGTCCATTCACAAGAAGAATCATGCGCTGAAGAATGGATAGCAAAAGCTAACAAGCATTCAGGTTCCTGGTGGCCGACTTGGCTAACTTGGCTGTATGACCATAGTGGTAGAGAAGTCCCGGCACCTCAGTGGAAAGTGCTTCCCTATAAATCGTTAGGAAAAGCCCCCGGGAAATATGTCTACAAAAAATCGACTTAGATTTGGCCGCGAGGCCCAACAAATATTTCCCACATCGTTTGTTGAGCCTCGCCACCTAATTTAAATCTACATTCCTTTCATGGATTTGTTTTTAGCGGATTTTGCTTCTTGAACCATAGACATCATGGCTTTTTCCATAATCTCAAAGGATTTTTGCATATAATTTAATGCCTTATGCCCATTGGTTACCGCCAGCTCAATTTGTTTCTCTAAAAGCTGCTCTGGGTTTTTAATTTGAGTAAACTCATCAGGTTTTAAATAAGTCATTCCTTGAAGAGTCTTAACATTTAATTCAGCTAATGATTGCAATGGCTCTTGCGCCTTTTTTGCAAAGTTTGACAACCGTTCAAAGTATTCAGAATTCATAATGTAGCCTCTTATGTTGCAGTGCACAATAAAAGTGTAGATCGAATTGAGCGTTGTTGTCAAATACCCTATTCTTCAAAATGATTCTTATAGAAAGTCTGCCATTGTGAAAAAAAAGTATTAGCCGGATTCTCGCTCATGAAAGCAAGCATTTGTTCAAGAAGGGATTTAAATTTTTTATGCATAGGGTGATGTGCCAAGCAGATTAGTTGCCTTAGCACATCAGGAGACAAGAAATGAGTGGAGGTGGCTTCCATCTCCACGAGAATTTGTAATAAAGTTAAATTAGTTAAATCTTTTCCAGAGCCCGAGTCTTGTACTTGAAAAGGAATATTGTCCAACACATATTGTTGCAAATCTTCCATAGTAATATATTTACTTGTCTCAATGTCATACAAACGCCGATTTTTATATTTTTTGATTAATCTGCTCATAATATCAATACATATGATAGCCGCCATTAATACTTAGATTAGATCCCGTGATATAAGCACTTCTTTCGTCAATTAAAAATGCTACTGTCCATGCTATTTCCTCAGGTTTTGCTAAGCGTTTGGCGGGGATTTGATCAATTATCGCCTGTAAAATATCCGGACGTATTCCTTTCATCAGTTTTGTATCTACATAACCTGGAGAAATACTATTTACCGTAATATTTTTTGCCATTAATTCTTGAGCCAGACTCTTTGTAAAGCCGTAGATGCCGGATTTTGAAGCGGCATAATTTGCTTGTGAGAATTGTCCTTTTTGCGCATTTACCGAAGAGATATTCACAATGCGACCCCACTCCTGAACCCGCATATATTCTACTGTATTGCGAGTCACATTAAACATACCATCTAAATTTACCCGTAAAACACTGTCCCACTGTTCTTTAGTCATTTTATGAAAAACAGCATCTTTGGTAATGCCGGCATTGTTAATAAGTACATCGATGGTTTGTAATTCATTGGCTAATGAGCCAATTACCAATTGGCATTCATCAAAGTTGGTAACATCCATTTTACGGTACATTACCTTTCCAAATCCTTCTCTCTTCAACTGTTGCACCCATATGTTCCCTTCCTCGACGCTTTCTACATCGAGGGCAACTATCATTTTACAATCTGGTTCCAATTGTTTGGTAATCGCAGTGCCAATATCGCCTATACCACCTGTCAGCAAAACCACTTTGTTTTTGTCCATAATTAACTCGTGTGTTTAGTAATACTGATTACATGTATTGACCGCCGTTAATATCCAAATTGGTCCCGGTAATAAAGCTTGCATCCCTTGCCGCGAAGAAAGCCACAGCAGAGGCGATCTCTTCCGGCTTTCCTAAACGACCTACTGGAATTCGAGCAATAATTGACTGTAAGACCTCTTCCTTCATACTGGTAAGCATAGGGGTTTCAATATAACCAGGGGAAATGGTATTTACTGTAATTCCTTTATTAGCAACCTCCTGCGCTAAACTTTTTGTAAACCCGTAAAGACCTGCTTTGGTCGCAGCATAGTTACATTGACCAATTTGTCCCTTTCTGCCATTTATTGAAGAAATATTAATAATCCTGCCATATCCTTTTTCTATCATTGACGGAAGAACATTCCGTGTCATATTAAAAGCACTCGTCAAATTGGCGTCGATTACTTGTTGCCATTGTTCAGCGCTCATTTTTCTTAAAGAGGTATCGTTAGTAATTCCTGCATTATTTACTAACACATCAATGGCGCCATACCGCTCCAGTACTAAACCGGTCAGTTTTTCACAATCAGAAAAAAGTGAAACATCTGCATAAAGAATGTCTACGTCAATCCCTCTATTTTTTTGATGCTGTTGCCAAACCCGCGCTTCTTCATGATTACCTTTTTTAAAATAGCAGGCTATCACTTTAAATTCATTAGCAAGGCGCGTACAAATAGCGGTGCCTATACCCCCAGTACCCCCGGTAATAATTGCAATTCCTTTACTCATTTAGAACCCCTTCAGCAAATACTTTTAACATAATCCTAGAAAATAAGAAGCTATGTCAAATGTATACTATAGTTTTAATTAGAGTAAAAATTAAGGATAGCTATGGGGATTTCTATACACGACGGTATTGAGAAATTTTTTGAGTCCTCGGCTTTCGCAGTGGTCGGCGCCTCTCCTAAAAGAGATAAGTATGGAAACAAAGTCTTGCGATGCTACATGCAAAACGGTCTCACTGCATATCCAATCAATCCAATCCACAAAGAAATTGAGGGTTTAGCTTGTTATAAAAATGTGAGCGAGCTTCCTGATACCGTGCAAAGCATTTCCATAATTACTCCTTCTCAAGTAACCGAGAAAGTTGTTATAGAAGCAATTAAAAAAGGAATAAAAAATATTTGGATGCAACCGGGAGCTGAGAGTGATCAAGCGATTAAGGATTGCGAAATAAATGGAGTAAATGTTTTGGCGAGGGGCCCTTGTATTTTAGTGGTTTTAGGATTTAAGAATTGAGAGTGTTAGTTGGGCCTTACGGCCCAACAATTCTATTACACCGTCTTTGGAACATAAGCCTTAATTCGCTGGGCAAACTGATGCAACACGTCTAAGCCGGATTCTTCCGCCTGTTTACACCACTGTTGCAAAGACTCAATTAACTCTTTCTGTGAAGAGGCCGTTTTCGTCCAAATATTTTGCAGTGATACACGATAATTATAAACCGTACGTAATTGCTCGTACCGATTTAATAGTGCTTGTAAGCGCGAAGTAGCACGTGGAGATAATAACCCTTCTTGTCTACGCAAAAGTCTACCTGCACGTTGAAATAATTTCTTGTCACTTTTGTTTTCAACATTATTTTTCTCGTGACGCAAAATAGGTCTTACTACTCTTTTGTAATAATCAGACATCACTTGGAAACGATTGCCAATAACCGCTTTAACCGTATCTAAGTCAATTTGTAATTTCCCTTCTTGTCTTGCTAGTTTAGGAGGTAATTTTTTAACTTTTGCCAGGCCAAACAAAGAAAGTAAACGAATATACATCCAGCCTAAATCAAATTCCCACCATTTAACAGAGAACTTAGCGGAAGAAGCAAAAGTATGATGATTATTATGAAGCTCTTCTCCACCTATCCAAAAACCCCAAGGGAAAATATTGGTTGAGGTATCTTGGCATTCAAAATTACGATAGCCCCAAAAATGGCCCACACCATTTACTACGCCGGCCGCCCATACAGGAATCCAAAGCATTTGAATAGCCCAAATGGTTATTCCAGGCAAACCAAATAAAAGTATATCCAGTAAGAACATTACCAAGATTCCCTTTGCTGAATGACGCTTATATACATTGCGTTCCAACCAATCGTCGGGTGTTCCATGGGAATATTTTTCAATCATTTCTTTATCTTTTGAAGCCTTACGGTACAATTCGGCTCCTTCCCAAAATACTTTCTTCAAGCCTAAGACCGCCGGGCTATGGGGGTCTCCTTCCATGTCGGTTGTGGCGTGATGTTTACGGTGAATAGCTACCCATTCCCCTGTCACCATCCCGGTTGTTAGCCAAAGCCACATACGAAAAAAATGGCTAATGATTGGATGAAGTGTAAGCGCCCTATGTGTCTGGCACCGATGAAGAAAAATCGTAACTGACGCAATTGTTATCTGCGTTAAAATAACCGCAGCAATTACGTAACCCCAAAAAGATAAACTTAAAAGTCCAAACATCAATAATTCCTATTTAAGTGCAAAAAAGAAGTATACTACTCTCTATTCTCAAAATATCTGTAAATTATACTACACTTTCTACTTAAATAACACATTGTGACTATTCACATTGCATATTAGTCAGATGTAGACGATAATTTTTATAGAAAGTTTTTAAAGGTATATCATGAATACTAAATTACCCAGAGTACTGGAACAACTTCTTCCTTTTATTGGTATCGGGGTTGCGATTGCTGTTGGCATTGGCCTTTTTATTATGATTGCTTACGTATTAGTATGGGGAGTATTGATAGGCGGCCTGATTTGGGGCGTTGCTATGATTAAAAAATACTTCTTTCCTACTAAAAATACCACTGAAGGTGAATGTCGTATTATTGAGCATGAAAATAAATAGCATCTATGCCTGAACTTCCCGAAGTAGAGACCACGAAACGTGGAATAGCTCCTTATTTGAAAAATAAGGTCATTGATAAAATAATCGTTCGCCAAGATAAATTAAGAGTTGAGGTTACTCCCCGGCTTCATGAATTATGTTCGGGTCAAACGATTGTTGATATTCACCGTAGAGGTAAATTTCTTATTTTACAACTGACACGGGGTTCTATTCTTATTCATTTAGGAATGTCCGGCCATCTTTACCTCTCTCAACAAAGCGATTTAAAAAAACATGATCATATTGATCTTTGCCTAAAAAATGGGACTATCTTACGTTATAACGATCCGCGTCGCTTTGGGTTATGGGTTTACGTAACAGAAAATCCTGCACACTCGCTTCATTTAAAAAATTTAGGGCCAGAGCCATTAAGTAGTGACTTTAATAGTCAGTATCTTTTTCTACAGTCGAGAAACAGAAAACAATGTATAAAGTCTTTCTTAATGAATAATACTACCGTAGTCGGCGTAGGAAATATTTATGCAACCGAGAGCCTTTTTTTAGCTGGCATTCACCCCCAAAAAATGGCTGGTATGCTTACTCCAAAAGAATGTGATAACTTATGCGAGCAAATAAAAAGTGTTTTACTTGCTGCGATTCATGCGGGAGGGACGACGCTAAAAGATTTTTTATCGGTGGAAGGAAAACCTGGGTACTTCTCACATTCCTTACGAATTTATGGAAAGGAAAACCAACCTTGTTCACAATGTAATACACCGATCAAAAAAGTTACCATCGCAGGAAGAAGCTCCGCTTTTTGCCCGCACTGTCAATCACCGGGTAACAATCTGGGAGAAGAGTTAATGCACCTACAAAAAAATAAAAAAGGGTAAAAATGAAAGCAAGTAAATTACGCACGCTTTGGATAATGGTTTATTCAGCTTTACTAACCGCACAAATATGCGGATTGGCCATTATTCGCCGTTCCTTCTCTAAAATAAATCGTATTTGGGTCGATAAGACCTCACTCAGATGGGCAAAGAGAATATTAAGGCTCATAGGGGTTAAATATGAAGTTTATAATCCATATGGTGTGGAGCCCATAGCCGGGGAAGCAACCATTATTATGTGTAATCATAGTAGTTTATATGACATTCCTTTAAGTTTACTGGCCTTCCCTAATCATTCGGTTCGTATGTTAGCAAAAAAAGAACTTTCAAAAATTCCAATCATGGGAAAAGGGATGAAAGCCGCAGAATACCCTTTTATTGATAGAAAAAACCGCCAGCAAGCTATCACAGACTTAAATTATGTTCGCGAGCTATTAGAAAGTGGGATTCTCATGTGGATTGCCCCCGAAGGCACACGTTCCAAAGATGGCAAAGTGGGACCGTTTAAGCGTGGAGCGTTCATAACTGCTATACAAACCAGAGCTAAAATTATTCCTTTTGGAATTCGCGGAGCCCATACTATTTTACCTGCCAATACCTTTCAATTTAACCTCAATCAAACGGCTGAAATTCATATTGGTAAGGCCATTGATGCAAGTGAATATACTCTAGAAAACAAAGAAGAATTAATTAATAGAGTTCATACTGCAATAAAACATTTGGTTGAAGGAGAAAATCATTAAACTACCAAACCTTAATTCGGCAGTAGTCCCTCATTGGTAGGTTCAACTACCGAATTTAAGTTACTGATTTACCCCATACCCGCCCTTATTCTGCTTAAGTACCACACTGGCCATACCAATGTGCCTTGGATCAGAGGAGGCGGTGATTAAGTTAGTATTTTGGTCCCAAGTTATTGCTTGCATGTCCCCATAATAATTAGACAATGGGATTAAATGATACCCCATATTTCTTAATTTTTCTTGCGTGGCTATAGAAAAAGTATCCGGCTCAAATACCAACCCATCCGGCATGTATTGATGATGAAAACGCATGGTAGAAACCATGCTAATAGCACCATATGCCTCGTTAAACGCTAAACTTGCCAACAACACCATGGTAGGAATCCTACTGCCCCCTGGGGTACCTACTATTGCAATCCGATTGGGCATTTCTAGAAAAGTTGGCGTCATGCTTGATAAAGGCCTTTTACCAGGGGCGATACTATTTTTTTCACTACCCAGTATCCCAAAAACATTTTTTACTGCAGGCTTACTGGCAAAATCATCCATTTCATCATTTAAAATGACCCCCGTACCTTCTGCTACCAAGCTAGATCCAAAAATAAAATTAATAGATAAAGTCGCAGCAACCCTATTTCCCTCAGTGTCAATAATCGAAAAATGGGTAGTATTTATCGAGTCTTCTTCGACAGGAATTTTTTGTAATAAATTAGAACTGGGCGTAGCTTGCTCAGGATTAATAAAATGTCGTAATTTTTCTATATTTTCCGACTTTAAAAACTCCTCTGTATTGACCTTAATAAAATCGGGATCGCCCAATTCACCGCGTTGCCAATAAGCCAGTCTCATCCCCTCCGCTACATAATGAATCCACTGGACCTTATTCATAGAGTCAAGGGGGTATGCTGATAAAATATTTAACATGGTAACGAGTGCAATACCACCGGCAGAAGGTAATGGCGCGGTAATGATTTTCATATTCCGAAACTGGGCGACCAGCGGTTGACGTTCTTTAATGTGATAGCCGGATAAATCTTCTAAAGTCCAAATACCTCCTTCTTTTCTAACTGCAGAAACGAGTTTTTCAGCTATTTCTCCTTGATAAAAACCCGAATGGCCTTCTTTGGCTATTTTTCTTAAAGTATTTGCTAAATCCTTTTGAATCAACAAATCACCGATTTGGTATAACTTATTGTCTTTTAAAAATGTTTTTCGAGAAGCACTAAATTTCTGTAGTTGTTGTAACCTATCGTTCATAGTAAAAAAATAATACAGTTGCGGGTCTACAACAAATCCCTTCTCAGCCAGACGAATGGCTGGGGCTAAACTTTGCTCTAAGGATAATCGTCCATACTTTTTCGCAATATATACAAGTGCCGCAGGCTCGCCTGGTATTGCAGCTGCCAAAGCCCCATTTAATGATAATTTTGCAATTGGTTCACCGTTGGGCCCTAGAAACATGTCTTTTGTTGCAGCTTTTGGGGCAACTTCCCTTCCATCAACGAAGGAATACTCTCCTTTGGTGGCATTGTATAATAGCCAAAAACCGCCACCACCCAAGCCTGAATGATAAGGTTCTACTACCGCCAGAGCAGCACTTACTGCCACGGCCGCATCAAAAGCATTTCCCCCTTTGGCTAATACTTCAAGACCTGCGTAAGTAGCTAAGGGATGCGCGCTCGCTACTGCGTAACCGGGAGGTAATAATGGTGCCTTTCCCTGTGCAGAACATGAGATGGAGTAAAAAATGAAAAACGGTAGAATAAGTAATCCATTTTTTTTCCACATGCTAATCCCTTAATTTTTTTAGTGCTTCAGCAACGACAGGAGGTACGAAATTAGAAACATCCCCTCCTAAGGAGGCAATTTCGCGTACAAGGGTGGATGAAATAAACATATAGTTTTCTTCGGGAGTTAAAAATAAAGTTTCTACTTGCTTCGCCAATTTACGATTCATCCCTGCTAATTGAAACTCATACTCAAAATTAGATACTGAGCGCAATCCTCTTATGATAATCCCGGCATTTTGTTGATGTACAAAATTTATTAACAAATCATCAAATCCTAACACGGTTACTCCTGGCAAATCTTCAATGGCTTGCTGGATTAGCTCTACCCTTTTCTCAAGCGAAAATAATGGTTTTTTTGTAGGACTACTTGCCACTGCCACAACAACCTCTGGAAAAAGTTTAGCTGCGCGTTTAATGATATCAATATGGCCATTAGTTACTGGATCAAAAGTGCCAGGATAAATTGCTTTTTGTTTCATAATAATTCAGATTAATTGCATATTGTGGGAGTCTAGCGTATTGTTAATCGAAAAACTATTAATACCTTAATATACCCAAGATGCTCCAAAAAACTATTTTTGATCTGTCGCTTTTTGCGCCTGAGAAACCAAAAAAGACTCCCAATAGGCTGGCTATTCTTCTTTTTTAATTTCCCAGACACAAAAATCGAATCGTTCAAAACCTAGCATTTTGAAGTATCTTGGGTATAGATATTTAACCAGTTATTTTAAGGAGATTTGCCAATGCAAACATGGAAACGGACACTGATAGTATCTACTGCGTTATTAACCGCCTGTGCTTCTCAAACACCTGCTCCCGAGGCCCCACAGAATCAAAATATGCCGGTGGAGAAACGCACTGCACAAACTCAAACGATTTCATCATGGGCACTTTCCGGCGCCATGTCCGCCAAAAATGCACAAAAAGCCTGGAGCGCAGGTATTAATTGGCAACAGCAAGGCGCGACTAATTACCAAATACGATTAATGGGTCCTTTAGGGGGAGGGACGGTGTTGGTAGAGCGCGAAGGAGGAGCGGTAACCTATAAAGATGGTCCAAAAACGGCAACATCTAATAACGCTGATGACTTATTGCTAAAGCAAACTGGCATTCGTCTTCCAGTAAATAATCTTTATTACTGGGTTAGAGGATTACCAGCGCCCGGGCCGGTACAAGCATCAAAATATGATGAATTTAACCATTTGTCCATGCTCAAGCAATCCGGCTATACAGTAAACTACGAAAGATATACCTCCACCCAGAAAGGCGACTTACCTAGTAAAATACGCTTAACTGGAAATGGAGTAACGATTAAGTTAGTAGTGAAAAACTGGACGGTATAAATAAAATGCATGGTGGCATAGGCCTGAAAATTCCTTGATTACGCTTGCGCTCCATCAAGGTACTTTGACGGCAGTTTCTTTCCCCGTAAGAGAAGGAAAAAAAGATGACAATACTTGAGCCGAAGGCCTAACACCCCAAGTCACCTTGCTTGTTGGGCCTACCGGCTCAACCTACATTAACTATACTATAATTGTATTTTAAAAAGTCATCTTTTGTGATTGACAAGCCTTCTGATTCGCTGCACAATACGCAGCAGTTCGCAGCTGATGCCGCGTGCTTCATGTATAGAATCTACAACATTTTGGGGTGTCGCCAAGTGGTAAGGCACAGGGTTTTGATCCCTGCATTCCTAGGTTCGAATCCTAGCACCCCAGCCATATTCTTGTTGATTCAAGTAAACAGACGGCAGAAGATACCGGGAAGGATGCGTCACCGGATCGCTCAAAAAATAATAATATCTTTCTGGCTGTCTTCTGCTATGTGTTTAGAAATATTGATTCACTTCCTCCGAAGGGATTTTTACACATGTCAACAATGATGATTTTTACTGGCAATGCCAATCCTGAATTAGCTCAGAAAATTTCTTCTTTTCTAAATATCCCATTGGGAAAAGCGACTGTTGGAACTTTCAGCGATGGCGAGACCATGGTTGAAATTCTCGAAAATGTGCGTGGAAAAGATGTTTTTATCGTTCAATCCACTTGTGCGCCCTCTAATGATAATTTGATGGAATTATTAGTCATGGCTGACGCACTTCGCCGATCTTCTGCAGGAATTATTACGGCGGTAGTTCCCTATTTTGGCTATGCACGGCAAGATAGAAGAGTTCGTTCTGCTCGTGTCCCTATTACTGCCAAAGTTGTTGCCGACATGATGACATCTGTGGGAATTAATAGAGTTTTGACAGTGGACCTACACGCTGATCAAATTCAAGGCTTCTTTTGTATGCCAGTCGACAATGTCTATTCTACTCGTATTTTATTAGAAGATATTAAAGCCCAAAAATTAGAGCATATAATGGTTATCTCGCCTGATGTTGGAGGTGTGGTTAGAGCAAGAGCTATGGCTAAACGTTTAAACGATGCCGAACTTTCAATTATTGATAAAAGACGAATTGGACCGAACAAGTCTGAAGTTATGCATATAATTGGAGAGCCTAAAGGCAGGAACTGCATTATTATTGATGACATCGTTGATACTGCGGGAACTATGTGCTCTGCAGCCCATGAGCTTAAAAAAAGCGGAGCTATTAGTGTACGCGCTTACATTACCCATCCCGTTCTTTCTGGACCGGCTATTGAAAATATTCAAAACTCTTCATTAGACGAGGTAGTGGTTACAGATACCATTCGATTATCAGAAGCTGCGCAAAAGTGTAAAAAGATTAGAGTAGTTAGTCTGGCGGAAATGCTTGCTCAAGCTATTAAACGTGTGAATGAAGAAGAATCTGTTAGCTCGATGTTTACTGAATAATATTACTTCAAAACCTTTTCCAGAGGTTTTGAAGCACATTAGATCTTAATTAATCGCGTGTTCCTACATATTTATCATCAAAATAACGTCGTAATTTTGTGCGTAAGGTTCCACGGCTTATTCCTAACATAATAGCCGCACGAGATTGATTGTATTTACAATGTTCCATCACTGCTTTGAATAACGGTGTTTCTACTTCTTCTAAAACAAACTGATACAAATCTACGGGATCAGTTCCTTTAAGCTCAGAAAAGTATTTTTGAACGGATTGTGTAACGCTCGCGGCTAAAGAGGCAGTACTATCCCCAGCTTCATTGCTGATCGTTGTCATTGTTATTAATCTCCTTCTTTAAAAAAAATTATTTTAACGAAATGGCCAAATTCGAACAAGCTAAAATTAACAAATTATGGCTAAAAAAAAGGCCAACAGAGGTCTACATCCAAGATTCTTCAAAATGTCTGATGTTTGAGAATCCTGGATGTCATAGCTCTTGTACTAGAAATGCATTGTTGCTGGGTTAAATGGTCGACCGTTTACGCTTAACTGGCCATTCGCGAGCTTAAATTGCATTACATAATTTTCGCCACTTACCATTAATAAACCATTTTCCACTAAAGCAGCAATCTTTTGGTCTGATTGAACTTGTGCTTTTTGTTCAATTTCAGCTGGCGTCATTTGCGGTTGTGGCGAGCCGCTGCTTTGCGTGGCTGTATTATCAGTATTTACGTTTGTATCTGCTGGATTTTGATTAGGAGTATTCTCTTCTTTATTATTTGCCTGTTCGCCACTGGCTTGATTTTTTTGTAACTGATCAATCATGGCTTGTTGTAGAGATGGTTGACTGAGTTGTTGCTTTTCAGACGTCAACATAACTTGTTTTAGAACCACCATAGGCATTTGTACTTTGCCTTCACCCTCTACCTTTTGAATGAGTTGGAAAGGATTACCAAACTCTCCTTTAGGGAGCTGAATCCACAAGTTCCCTTCTACAGTGCCTTCAGGCATAGTGAACTTAGCTTCACTTACCTCCAAGCGCGCACCTTTGTTAAGTAACTTGGGAATCTCGGGCAAAAGAACCATCATTGCTTGTTGGCGTTGCTCTTCGCTACCTTGTTGCATTTTATTAGCCTGATCGTTAATGTAGGCTAATACTTTAGCGTCAAGATTTTTAAGCGCTATTTTTAAAATCCCGGGACCATAGGTTTTGTCGCTAGTAATTATACGGTCTAACGACATTTTAAAATAAGCATTTAACAAGCCGTCATCAATATCACTATTCGTTTCTATGTCATAGTCATTCATTTCTAACAGCTTTTTATCCCCTTCTTTCATTAAAAAGGAGGGAAAAGACAGGCTAGCATCACCTACATACAAACCTTCTGGTGACATGCTTAAATCATACTCACTGGTAATTTTTCCAACAATACCCTTTATTTTATCTTTACTAAACTGGATACCTTTGATGGCAAAATCACCCTCGATAGAAGATAAATCAGATGAAATAGTTACATCATTTTTCATCCCTAACCATTCAAAGCGGGAACCTTCTTCTTTTGCAATTAAGGTAAATTTAGGTAATTTAATTCGTAATCTACTTTTATTTATATAATTCACCAAAACACTGATATCTAACTGAGGAATAGTAGAATCGGCGGTAAAGGTTTCTCTAAAGCGCTGAACATATTCTTGCGGCAGATTCAGTCTGGTAAATCCGTACCCTAATCCAAAATGCACGGCCTTATCAGCAAAAATAATCGGGCCATGATATACCTTTAATGGCATATACAGTTTGTAATCTTGTGCCGGCAGTGTAGTAGTAGTTTGATCATCTTCATTTTTTACTACTCTTTCTGGGATATGCAATGTCCAGTTAAATTTTGCATGTGAGGTAAACCAACCACGTTTATATTCTATTAATTCAGCATGCACACCTTGTGATTGATTAATTAATTGCAAATCTTTTTTAATGGTCCTTTCGGTCATCAATCCCATACCGTAGTAACTTACGAGGACTAGAGCGGCAATAATAACCACTAATCCTAAAATTCTTTTCATTGTTATCTCCATTTCATTTATCCCATAAAAAGATATGGGAATTCTTAAACCCAGTTATTAAAACACGACTTCACTCCGTTCAGCAAACTTCTCAAAGTCTACCAACTTTTCAGGGGGGCTTGGAGTCTTGCATTAAGAGATAAGGAACATAAATAATCCTAGTTAGAAAGTAACTCCATTATCATTTTGATTCATTTCGAATGTTAATTTTTACCCATTGCGATTAATCTATCGACTACAAGACAACAATTAACACTCATTACCCTATTGAGGTTAATTATTTCAATTGGTATTTTTGTTATCATTTTCATTGTTTTTATTTTAAGAGTCCACACATGAATGAGTTGGAAACTGCAGTCGCAAATGCCTTAGCAAATAGTGAAGATAATAAAACAATAAATAAAGCCTATTTAGAGTTTATTAAAGCAAATTTTATTGTTCCTATTGAAAAATTCCCTGGCGGCGAGGAGCCTGAGGTTTTGTTTTATCAAGAAGATGATAAAGTTTTCCTCCCTGTTTTTTCTTCTATGAATTATTTTGATAGCTGGGCCGAGCCCATTAAAGATGAAATCCAATTGCTTAAACTCTCTGGTGTAGATTTATTGAAAGGCATTGGAAAGGAAGTAATTGTGGCACTTAATATTGGCAGCGCTATTTATAAGGAGTTTAATACTTCAGAGATTGAAAGAATGCGTAGTATGGTTCTGAAAATAATGTAAAAGAGGGCCAAAGCCCTCTAATTTAAGCAACTAAGTCCACCACCTGATATCCAACTACAGCCAAGGCCACTAATTCGCCACTATAGCCGAGTATTTTGGTGAAGAAACCTACTTTTACGTCCTGATATTTTTCTTCGTTTGCTGCTTCAAACCTACCCACAGCTGACGTGTTGGCAGTAAGGAACTCTTTTATATCATAGATTGGTTCTTCACCGTAGAAACCTGCCCACCAACCTTCTGCCCATTGGTCATACTCGCTTGTACCTGGTTTAAACGGATTTTCATTTTCACTTACTTCTGCCATGGCGCATTCATAACCGAAGGCATAGCATTCTTCAAAGGTTGGGTGATCAATGTTAAATCTTAGTCTAATATCAGGTAATACGTTGATTATATCTTTCATGTTTTACCCCTTATCTAAGTCTTTTACATAAAATATTTCTTGCTTAGATACATTTTAACGAATGCGAAGAGGTAAAAAGGGAGTTTTTCAAACATTTACAATTTCTTGACAAACTTAATTTAAGGGGCCAATCGACGATGTACCCATTTTCCATTTTCATGAAAATAATGAATCCTATCATGTAAACGATTATCTCTACCTTGCCAAAACTCAATTTCATCAGGAATGACTTCATATCCACCCCAATGTACGGGACGAACTATCGGGTCTTTTTGCTCGCTTTCAATTAAATCATTAAGCCGCTTTTCCAATTCTTCGCGACTTGTAATTTCTTCACTTTGTGGAGAAATCAGGGCGCTCAGTTGATTAGGCAGCGGTCGAGAAGCAAAGTAAGCATCTGATTTCACTTTACTGGTTTCTTTTACGCGTCCACGTACACGCACTTGTCGTGCGGTTTCAGGCCAATAGAAATTCAGAGCGACATAAGGGTTTTTTCTAATTTGTACGGCCTTAGCACTCAAATAATTAGTGAAAAAGACAAAATTTCCCTTATCTATCTCTTTGAGAAGAACAATACGTGAATCAGGAATATTCCGTTCATCCACCGTTGATAAGACCATAGCAGTGGGATCAGATTTTTCAGATTTTAAAACTTCGGCAAACCATAGCTCAAATTGCTCAATAGGAGACTCCAGGGCCTCCTCTTCTGTTAGTGTGAGATTGCCATACTCTCTACGAATATCTGCCAGGGTTTGCCATTTTGACATTTTACCAATCCATTACTTCAGCAACTGCATCACCTAATTCAGTAGGTGAACGAACGGTACGAACGCCCGCAGCCTCCAGTGCTTTAAATTTATCAGCAGCGGTTCCTTTACCACCAGAGATAATAGCTCCGGCATGCCCCATTCTTTTTCCGGCGGGCGCAGTGACTCCTGCGATATAAGAAACCACAGGTTTGCTTACATTCGATTTGATAAATTCAGCGGCTTCTTCTTCTGCCGTTCCGCCAATTTCACCCACTAAAATAATTGCTTCTGTTTTGGGATCTTGTTCAAATAAAGCAAGCACATCAATAAATGACATTCCCGGAATAGGATCGCCACCTATACCTACGCAAGTAGTTTGCCCAAAGCCTTTATCCGTCATTTGCTTTACTGCTTCATAAGTTAAAGTACCAGAGCGAGAAACAATCCCCACTTTGCCTGGTAGATGGATAGAGCCTGGCATAATACCGATTTTGCATTCCCCTGGAGTAATAATTCCGGGGCAATTGGGTCCAATTAAAAGACTGTTCGTGTTATTTTCCAAATACACTTTAACTTCTAACATATCCAGAACGGGCACGCCTTCGGTAATACAAACAATTAATCGTACGCCGGCGTCAGCCGCTTCAAGAATAGAATCTTTACAAAACGGTGCAGGAACATAAATAACACTGGCATCCGCTCCTGTTTCTTCCACTGCCTCGCGTACCGTATTAAAAACCGGTAGGTCCAAATGCGTTTGTCCACCCTTGCCCGGGGTCACTCCCCCTACCATTTTTGTTCCGTAACTAATTGCTTGTTCGGAATGTAACGTACCTTGCTTCCCAGTGAAACCCTGGCAAATTACTTTTGTATTTTTGTTTACTAATATACTCATTACTTTCCTCGGAAATTATTTTACAGCAGCAACAATTTTTTTAGCGGCGTCGGTTAAATCGGTGGCACCTATTACGTTCAGGTCACTTTTATTTAAGATCTCTGCACCCAATTCTGCATTATTACCCTCTAAGCGCACAACGACCGGAACTTGTACAGACTCTTCTTTCACTGCGGCTAAAATGCCTTCGGCAATTAGATCACAACGGACTATTCCACCGAAAATGTTGACTAAAATTCCTTTCACATTTTCATCAGAAAGGATAATTTTGAATGCTTCACTCACGCGTTCTTTCGTTGCACCGCCACCCACGTCTAAAAAGTTAGCTGGCTCACCACCGTGTAATTTGATTACATCCATAGTAGCCATAGCAAGGCCTGCACCATTAACCATACAGCCTATTACTCCATCCAGTGGAATATAGTTCAGATCCCACTCGTGTGCGCGATTTTCTCTTTCGTTTTCCTGGGTAGTGTCACGCATAGCTTTTAATTTAGGTTGACGAAAAAGCGCATTGCTATCGATATTAATCTTTCCATCAAGACAAATAAGTTTTCCGGCTTTATCCACAACAAGCGGGTTAACTTCGAGAAGACTTAAATCGCATTCCACAAACATCTTACCCAATTTAATCATTAATTGTGTAAATTGTTTAATTTGATCTTCGGTTAAACCCAGTTTAAACCCTACTTCCCGGCATTGATAAGGCATGACACCAACTAGCGGGTCAACAACCACCTTGAAAATCTTCTCAGGTGTTTCTTCAGCGACTTTTTCAATTTCCACACCGCCCTCTGTTGAAGCCATGATGACTACCCTACGGCTAGCTCTATCAACCACAGCTCCCAAGTATAATTCGCGATCTATATCACTGGTTTCTTCTACCAACACTGCATTAACCGGCTGACCTGTAGCATCTGTTTGGTAAGTTACTAAACGTGTACCCAGGATGGATTTAGTATATTGAATTAACTCTTCTTTGGTTGAAACCAGTTTTACCCCACCGGCTTTACCTCTTCCTCCAGCATGGACTTGGGCCTTTACCACCCATCTTGGTGTTGATAATTTCGCCGCCACCTGCACAGCATCATCGGCACTATAAGCAACCTCTCCCCGAGGAACTGGTAAACCATAACTAGCAAATAATTCTTTTGCCTGGTATTCGTGTAAATTCATAGTATTGCACCTTTAAAAAAATAGTGTAGGTTGGGCCGGCAGGCCCAACCTTTATCATGCGAGATCGCTTGTTGGGCCTGCCGGCCCAACCTACAATTGATAATTATTTTATCAAGAAATCATGCCGATGCCAAAAGCTTATACGTTTAGCAATAAGCGAGCAGGGTCTTCCAGAAACTCTTTAACGCTCACAAGAAATTGCACAGAATCCTTACCATCAATTAAACGATGATCATAAGACAATGCCACATACATCATGGGTCGAATTACCACTTGCCCTTTCTCAGCAATAGGCCGTTCTTCGATCTTATGCATTCCTAAAATACCTGTTTGAGGAGGGTTAATAATAGGAGTAGCTAATAAGGAACCAAACACTCCCCCATTAGTTATAGTGAAAGTTCCACCTTGCATATCGTCAAGCGTTAGCTTGTTTTGGCGTGCTCGCGTCGCAAAATCTGCAATAGTTTGCTCTATTTCAGCCATTGATTTTTGATCAGCATCCCTGATTACTGGTACAACCAAACCTCGTTCGGTAGAAACCGCAATGCCTATATCATAATACCCGTGGTAAACAATATCTTGTCCGTCAATTGAGGCGTTGACTGCCGGAAAACGTTTTAATGATTCAACGACTGCTTTGGTAAAGAAGGACATGAATCCGAGCTTGACACCATGACGCTTCTCAAAAGTATCTTTATACTGATTACGCAGGTCCATAACTGCTTTTAAGTTAATTTCATTAAATGTGGTAAGCATGGCCGCATTATGCTGCGCCTCTAATAAACGTTCAGCCACTTTGGCGCGTAAACGAGTCATTGGAACACGGCGCTCTTCTCGCTCACCTATAAAAGCATTAGATGGTACCGCTTTTACCTCTTTTTGATCCGCAGGCTTTCCACCCCTATCTCTATTGGTTTCAATAAAACCTACCACATCTTCTTTAGTTATGCGTCCATCCTTGCCTGTACCTTTAATTTGACTAGGCTGCAAATCATTCTCGGCCAACAAGCGCCTCACTGCAGGGCTCGCTGCTTTATCATCTTCCGCTTCTTTTACGCTAGCTTTTTCTTCTTTTTCTGCGCTGGTAACTGCTTTTGCAGGAGCAGCTTCCCCTTCTTGAATCCGCCCAAGTATATCACCCGCTTTAACAGTGGAACCTTGAGGAAATAAGATTTCACTAAGCACACCGTCTGCCGTAGCAGGAACCTCGAGAACTACTTTGTCTGTTTCCAGATCAAGAATATTTTCATCACGCGAAACTTTATCACCTACCTTTTTATGCCAAGTAGCTACTGTTGCATCGGCGACAGATTCTGGTAAAGCAGGTACTTTCACTTCAATCGACATAATATTACCTTCTTTTTAATAATTGATTTTAATCCAACAAAGCTTGTTCTATTAGGGCTGTTTGCTCTTTTGCATGAAGTTGCGCACTCCCTACTGCAGGTGCTGCAGCAAATCCTCTTCCTGCATATAACAGAATTTGATCTTCATTTAAACAGTCTTTTATATTGTGCTGTGAAGAAAACCAAACGCCTTGATTTTGTGGTTCTTCTTGACACCAAACAATTTTTTTTGCTTTGGGATATTTTGCCAGCTCTCTTTTTAACGCTTTCTTGGGGAAAGGATAAAGTTGTTCAATTCGTACAATTGCTACATGATTTAAAGAATCATCGCGACGTTTTTGCAACAAATCATAGTATACTTTTCCACAACACAAAATGACTTTTGTAACCTTATCGTCATTAAGCTCATCCATCTCAGGAATAACTAATTTAAACCCACCAGAGGTTAATTCATCTAAAGAAGACACTGCCAGCTTGTGGCGTAATAAACTTTTTGGAGTCATAACAATCAAGGGCTTACGAAACTTGCGAATCATTTGCCTTCGAATTAAGTGAAATATTTGTGCAGGTGTCGTGGGCGTACACACCTGAATATTTTGTTGCGCACATAGCTGCATAAACCGTTCTAAACGTGCGGAAGAATGTTCCGGCCCCTGACCTTCATACCCATGCGGTAAAAACATAACCAAACCGCATAAACGCCCCCACTTTTGTTCTCCTGAGCTAATAAATTGATCAATCACTACTTGAGCACCATTGGCAAAATCACCAAATTGCGCTTCCCAAATAACCAGTGAAGAAGGCTCAGAAGCAGCATACCCATATTCAAAAGCAAGCACAGCTTCTTCCGATAGCACAGAATCAATCACTAAGAAGGTGCGCAATGGATTGGAAGCAGTTTTTTCCAAGGGAATATAAGACTCTCCCGTTTCCAAATCATGTAAAACTGCATGCCGGTGTGCGAAAGTACCTCGGCCCGAATCCTGTCCGGATAAACGCACCCCATAACCTTCGTCTAATAATGTGGCAAAGGCCATCGCTTCCCCGTATCCCCAGTTAAGAGGTATCTCATTTGCCGTCATTTTTATGCGATCTTCCAGTAGACGTTTTACTACGGGATGAACAGTAAAGCCTTCAGGTAATTCGGTTAATTGCTTGGATAATTTTTCCAATGTTTTTAGGGGAACACTGGTATCGACTTTATCAGTCCATTTGGCATTGATATAGGGAGTCCAATCTACTGAGATTTTACCCTCATAATCCCCTTGCACGGTTTCAACTACCGCCACTCCCTTATCCAGATTATTTCGATACGCTTCTAATTTTTTCTCAACTTCTTCGTGAGTAATAATGCCTTCATTTATTAATTGTTCAGCATAAATTTCCCGTAAAGGTCGCATTGATTTAATTTTTTTATACATTTGCGGTTGAGTGACTGAAGGTTCATCTGCTTCGTTATGACCATGCCGACGGTAGCAAACAATATCCAGGACAACATCACGTTTAAATTTCATACGAAACTCAAACGCAATCTTCGTAGCGAACACAACCGCCTCAGGGTCATCTCCATTAACGTGGATAACAGGTGCTTGTACCATTTTAGCAACGTCTGTACAGTAAAGAGTCGAGCGCGAATCCAATGGATTACTCGTAGTAAAACCAATTTGGTTATTAATGACAATATGTACGGTACCTCCGGTACTATAACCTCTCGCTTGCGAAAAGTTAAAAGTTTCCATTACCACGCCTTGACCGGCAAATGCAGCATCTCCATGGATAACTACAGGTACTACGGCATTTTTCTTTTGTAAATCATTACGGCGTCGTAAACGTGATCGAGCCGAGCCTTCAACTACGGGCCCAATAATTTCTAAATGGGAAGGATTAAACGCTAGCGCCACGTGGACAATCTTACCGCTTTCCGTGCGTAAATTAGAGGAGAAACCCAAATGGTATTTTACGTCTCCGGTACGATCAGAATTTAATTTTCCTTCAAATTCTTGGAAAAGTTGATGAGGCTCTTTTCCTAAAACATTCACTAAAACATTTAATCGCCCCCGGTGCGCCATGCCAATTATAATTTCTTTAACATCTTGCGTGCCGCCGCATTTGATAATTTGTTTCATCATGGGTATAAGGGAGTCGCCGCCTTCTAATGAGAAACGTTTTTGTCCAACGTACCGAGTACCCAAATAACGCTCTAGACCATCGGCAGCAATCAATTCATCTAAAATTTCCCGTTTTTTTTCAGCACTAAACGCAGGTCTACCTAAAGTGGATTCCAATTTTTCTTGAATCCATTCTATCTCGTTTGTGTTAGCAATATGCATATATTCAATGCCAATACTGCCACAGTATGTATTTTTCAAAGACTGACAGATTTCTGCCAAAGTCATATGATCTTTAGGGAAAGTAGTGCCTGCAAAGAAAGTACTGTTTAAATCATTATTAGTTAAGCCATGGTAAGTAAGTTCCAAGCTTGGAACATGCGTTCTCTCAGCCATTTCCAAAGGATCAAGTTTAGCTGCGTGGTGGCCGTGTGTTCTGTATGCATTGATTAGATGTGCCACTTCTGCCTGCTTAACATCAGAACTAACGACTTGTACCCTCCGTTTATCAGCGTTGGCTAGAAAGTAATCGCGAATGGCTTTATGGGATACATCGGCACTTCCATTTACCTTTGGTAAATTTTGAAAAACCTGTTTCCAGTCATCTGAAACGGAATCAGGATCATTTAAATAGTCTTCATATAAAGCATCAACATATGCCATGCTTCCACCTGATAAATAGGAGCTTGCCCATTGTTTCTGCATTTCACTACTCATTACTTCTATCTCCAAAGGGTACTAATTGAACCGATTATTTCTGCATACTATTGTTCCGGGACCAGCCACGGACTATTTTATGTTTCGTGATTAAGCATTTGCTGGCGGATTTCGGCAATTGCTTTCGAAGGGTTTAATCCCTTAGGACACACACTCGCACAATTCATAATGGTACGGCAACGAAATACACTAAAAGGATCTTGTAATTTACTTAATCGGTGAAAGGTCGCAGTGTCTCTACTGTCTGCCAAAAAACGTCTAGCCTGTAATAAACCGGCAGGGCCAACAAATTTGTCAGGATTCCACCAATAAGAAGGGCAAGAGCTTGAGCAGCAAGCACAAAGTATACACTCGTATAATCCATCTAATTTTGAACGCTCTGCTGGCGTTTGTAATCGCTCTTGCGCCGGGGGCTCGCTATTATTTTGCAGATAAGGCTCTATGCGCTCATATTGTTGATAAAATTGCGTCATATCAACCACTAAATCGCGAATAATAGGAAAGCCAGGTAACGGGCGAATCACAATTTTATCATTTTTAAGGGTAGAGATATGGGTTATACAAGCCAAACCGTTTTTCCCATTAATATTCATCCCATCCGAGCCACATACTCCTTCGCGACAGGAGCGACGGAAAGTAAGTGTAGGATCTTGTTCCATTTTTATACGTTCAAGTAAAGTAAGCAGCATAGGATCACTTTTACTGGGAATAGCAATAGTATATTCCTGCATAAAAGGCTTTGTGTTTACTTCAGGACTGTAGCGATAAATGGAAAGCGTTATATTTGTAGTTTCAGCCATGACATATCCTCTTTAATAAACACGTACCTTGGGAGCAAATGGCTCTACGTATTTAGGGCTAACATTTACAGGACGATAATCAATATTATCCCCTTCTGCAAAATATAAGGTGTGCTTTATCCACTCGGCGTCATTACGTTCGGGATAGTCTTCTCTACTGTGAGCGCCTCGACTTTCCGTCCTGGCCAAAGCCGATTTAGCAGTAGCGTATGCCGTAGCCATTAAATTATCTAGTTCTAAGGCAGTTACCCGTTCCGTGTTAAACACCATGCTCTTATCTAAGAGCTGAGCATGTTGCAATCTTTCTTGCAGGAGCTCTAGTTTGTGTAATCCTGATTCCATAAATTCGCCTGTACGAAACACGCCGAAATCTTCTTGCATAACCCGTTGCATTTCATCACGAATAAGAGCTGGATTTTCACCGTCAACAGAGTACTGCCAACGATTAAACCGAGCCATAGCAGGTTCGATGTCGCTATCAGCAACATAAGGCATATCCGGTAATTGATCAGACTGCCAGAGCTCTTCTACATGCATGCCTGCTGCGCGACCGAACACGACCAAATCAAGAAGGGAATTACCGCCTAATCGATTAGCTCCGTGGACAGACACACAGGCACATTCACCAACGGCGTATAATCCTTCAACAACAACTTCTTTGCCTTTCTGTTTGGTGATTACTTGGGCATGAATATTGGTAGGAATACCTCCCATGCTGTAATGGCAAGTTGGCACCACAGGAATAGGTTCGAAAATAGGATCTACTCCAGCAAATTGCATGGAGAGCTCACGAATTCCTGGCAATCTTGATTTGATTAAATCTGCGCCGAGATGGTCCAGTTTTAACTTGACATAATCCACTCCAGCCGGGTCAAATCCCTTACCAGAGCGTAACTCCAGTGCAATTGCTCGCGCAACCACATCACGGGAGGCTAAATCTTTTACGTGAGGAGCATATCGCTCCATAAAGCGCTCCCCATCTTTATTAATTAGGTAACCACCTTCACCACGACAACCTTCGGTAACTAAAGTTCCGGCCCCCGCAATTCCTGTTGGATGAAATTGCCACATTTCCATATCTTGCAATGGTAGCCCTGCACGCAGAGCCATCCCAAACCCATCACCTGTATTAATGTATGCATTGGTAGTCGATTGGTAAATACGCCCCGCACCACCGGTAGCTAAAATACAAATACGTGATTGGAAAAAAACTACTTCTCCTGTTTCAATACAAAGTGCGGTCACACCCGCTATACGTCCATGCGCATCCTTTACGAAATCGAGGGCTAACCATTCACTAAACACATGGGTTTTAGCCCGTAAATTTTGCTGGTAGAGGGTATGTAATAAAGCATGACCAGTTCTGTCAGCTGCAGCACAGGTGCGGGTAGCTTGATCCCCACCAAAATTCTTCGATTGCCCACCGAAAGGTCTTTGATAGATTTTACCATTATCCATACGAGAAAATGGCAATCCCATATGTTCTAATTCATAAACTACTTCAGGACCTGTTTTACAGAGATACTCTATACAATCTTGGTCACCAATGTAATCGGCCCCCTTAACGGTATCATACATATGCCAACGCCAATCATCTTCATCAGCATTTCCCAACGCCGCAGTAATTCCCCCTTGGGCGGATACGGTATGAGATCGGGTGGGAAAGACTTTTGAGAGTAAAGCAACTTTCATTCCTGAATTTGCCAACTGCAAAGCAGCTCGCATCCCAGCCCCACCAGCCCCAATTATTACTGCATCGAATTTGTTGCGCACAAATGCCATTTTATTGTCCCCAAACAATCATAATGCCGCCAACCAGTTGGGCTAAAAGCACTAATAATACTAAAGATTGAACCGTTAACCGAATAGCGGTACACGTAATATAATCTGTGGTTACCGTCCAAATTCCAATCCAGGTGTGTAAGAGAAACGCAAGAAGCGCGATTATGGTAGCTATTTTAAAAAAAGGAAAATGAAAAAGAGCCAGCCATTGCTCAAATCGCATGCCCGGATGGGCTATAATAAACCCTAATAGAAAGAGACAATAAACTGCGAAATAAACCGCTGTAAGCCGCTGAATAAGCCAATCTTTTAAACCATTTCCGGTTAAGCTTGTAACATTGGGAACCATAGCCAGAATCCTAAAATAAGAATAAAAATAAGAGCTAGAACGATCACAGCAATCGCACTACGTCGCCCAGCAATCAAGGTTTCACCAAAACCTATATCCATAAGAATATGGCGAATACCCGCAAAAAGGTGATAGATTAAAGCAGAAAGAAAAGCCCAGGTCATTAATTTACCGAAAGGATGTACTAAAAAACCTTGCAGCTCACCAAAACTGGCCGGCGATTGTATAGATAAATGTCCAAAGTAAAGAAATACGGGAAATAATAAGAAAAGTAAAATCCCTGAAATCCGATGCAAAATTGAGACTATGGCCATTGGCGGATATTTTAAACTTCTTAAATCAAGATTTATGGGTCTTTTTGGGTTCACGGTTACACACTTCCTCGTTGGAAATAGTTAATAATCTCTTAGTAAAAAAGGTTATCCTTGGGTGAAATGCTAAAGTATACCACTCTGTTTTCTTAGCGCAAATGACTGATAGAATTGAAGCCTGTTTAGGTAACCAGGTCGCGGAAAGATATTTTAAATCGATTAAGGAAATGCGATGAGACTCAAACGCCTAGGAGCACTATTTTATGATCTTTTAACTATTTTAGCTCTGCTGCTAACATTCACTGCCATTTGTATAACTCTGAACAAGGGCAGACCTATACAACCAGAAACATTATGGTTTCAAATGGCTCTGTTACTTATTATCTACACTTACTACAGTGTCTCTTGTAAACTAGCGGGACAAACTATTGGCATGCGCGCATGGCGAATACAATTGGTTTCCCTCGAGAAATCACTCAAGCATAAACAACTTTTCTTTCGTTTTTGTTTAACCCCGCTCTTTTTATTTAGCGGTTTTATCTTTCGCACACCGGAAAAATTTATAAAAAAAATGACAAAAACGGAATATAGGTTTTGAACGATTCGATTTTTGTGTCTGGAAATTAAAAAAGAGGAGTAATAGCCAGCTTTTTGGTTTCTCAGGCGCAAAAAACGACAGATCAAAAATAGTTTTTTGGAGTATCTTGGGTATATATAAAAAACCAGATAGGTTGGATAGACAGCCCAACCATTTGTTTAAACACGGGTGAAAGCTGTCAGAAAATTCGAAAGCCTACCGTTTAGCCCCAGGAGACGAAGCATGTAAATGGCGATAGTTTTCTCTTGGCGATTCGGGAGGATAGCCATACCCTTTGTCTGCCAATCTTTTTACTGCGCGCAAGTACATTTCTCCCCAAGCACCCGGGTCAAAATTAGTCACTACCACGTTGTAGTTTAAGTTAATGATGGATTCAAAGCCTTTACGTTGGGCCAGTTCAAAACCACCAAAAGCAACCTGCACCTCTGAATCCGGGCTAACTCCTCCCGATTTTAGGCGATCTACGAGAATATGAATCATTTTCTCGATAGTGTAATAAAGTTTGCACATGGACATTCCCGCCGTAAAAATTTCGTCCCCTTTGGATGTGCTTAACTTAAACCCTTCGTCCACAATGGGATAAACAAACTCAAGCTCACCTCCCTCAATCACCTCTTCTGGCATAATAACAAGAGGAGGGGAAATTGGTGGGATTACTGGGGAAATGATATACAAATGAAAGTCGGACCACCGCCACCAAAGCTGATACACTCTTTCTACTAATATAGCAGGATCCGTATCTTCTCTTTCAAAAAGAATTTTTCTCTCTTCTTCGGAAAGATTTGGAATATCTGGATTTTGATTCGAACTTTCTACTTCTGCCATTTGCTATCAACCAAACTTTATGTTTTTAGCTAATCTTAGCCGAGATTCTTCCAGCAATCACGATTATGCCAAAAAATTAATCTTTTCTTTACAATTCTTTTCTAAAAGGTAGATGATAGAGACAAAATATAAAAGTTTTAAAAATAAAAACCTATGTTGCCAAAAAATCAGGGATCACATCCCGCCATTACCCCTTCTTTACTAACAATTATCTTGTTAATTGTTGCTCTCATGCAATTAACCACCGATTTATACATTCCTTCATTACCTGCAATCACGCAATCATTAGGTAGCAAAATAGATATTATTCAGCTGACCTTGGCCATATATATGCTGGGTTACAGTACCTCGCATTTAGTATATGGACCTTTGTCTGATCGCATTGGAAGGAAAATTCCCATCTTAGCAGGAATAGGCATTAGCATTTGTGGCAGTTTATTATGCTTTTTTACCCCAAACGCTACCCTTTTAATTATTGGCCGTTTTATTCAGGGTATCGGTATTGGTTGCTGTAATTCTGTAGGTCGGTCTTTGGCCAGGGATTTACTAACCGACCGTCTCCTTGCCAAGGTCGGATCGCAAATAGGTATGCTCAGCGTGGTCATTCTCGCTTTATCACCCACATTAGGCGGTTACGTGCAGGATTATTTAGGCTGGCGAGCAAATTTTGCCATTTTGTTTATTTTTGGTTTGATTATGTGGGTCAGTATTTTTTTATTTTTACCGGAAACCAACAAACACTTAAATCCTCATGCGACTCAAATGAAGGTGATGAAAGAAAATTATTTACTTTTATTTCGCAGTAAAGTTTTTATGGGATATACCTTATGCTCCTGCTTTGCAGGTGCAGGGCTTATTGCTTACTTGACTATTGCCCCCTTTCTTTTTCAAGAAAAACTGGGACTTTCTCCTATACAATTTGGCTGGTTGGCATTTGTGGTTGCCGGTAGTATTTTTGTTAGCGGATTTATTAATAACAAAATGGTACTAAAAAAAGGGATTCGGGTGATGGTATTGATTGGCTGTATTTTAATGTTTATTGGCGGTCTACTCATGTTGTTATTGCTCGCTATCAAAACCTCCGTATTAACCATTTTGATCCCTGTAGCAGTTTTTAGCCTGGGGGCTGGATTTAATTTTATTAATGCTTTTGCCGGTGCTTTTGATCCTTTTCCTAAAATGGCGGGAACTACAGGAGCGTTATTTGGCGGCATGCAAGACATATGTGCTGCCTTCGCAAGCGCCCTAGTGGCATTATTAAAATTACAGGATCAATACTTACTGGCATTGATTTTAGCCACCCTTGGTTTATTGTCGATTTTTGCCTGGAAATATTTAGCGTCTATTTCAGCAAATTCGATAAAATGAGGGTTTTTTGCTGCAACCGCCGCAACTTTTCTGGCAATCTTGATCTTCGCAAGCCCGGATAACTCCCTTTTTCTCCCATACTGCTAGCATGGGTAATAATGCAACTTCATCAATATTAAATTCTCTACTTAATTGCTGAATACTTACTACTTGCTGTGTATAAATGAAATCACGAATTTTTAAGAGCATGCAAGGATTCTCCTTCTTGATTTCGTTAGCCTAAAAAATAGAGTAATAGATGAAAATAATAAACCTATTAAAGTGGCTATCCACAATAGCGAATAGAATGGATGAGAAAGACAAGTAGCTAGTTGATAAAATAGGACAGCACTAGTATAGGCAATTAATAATGACCAAATAATAGAAAACCACATCCATTTTTGTTGGGTCTCTTGTTTTATTGCAGCCATCGTTGAAACACAAGGAATATATAAAAGAATAAATAATAGATAAGCAAAAGCAGCCGCTTTGTTATTGAAGTAGTGAAACATAATCCCGAACGCAGGGCGAGATAACCCATCTGCAGGAACATTTGCCGAAATGGGATGGATTAAAGCAGCCCCCAAGTTGCTTAGATTTGCCGGGATAGTTCGTATCGCTCCAAACATTAAATCGCCAAAATCAAAAGATTGTGAAAATACTTGATGTACATTTCCTATTTGCGAATACAGCGAGTTTAGCGAGCCTACCACTACCTCTTTGGCTAGTGTGCCTGTCAATAAACCCACGGTAGCTGGCCAATTTTCATTGGTAATCCCCATTGGATGAAATAACGGTGTTAAAAATTGTCCTAATTTGGACAAGATGGAGTCGGGGCTTGCCTCTAACCCATGCGTTAACCCATCTAAAGTTAATGCATTTAAAAAGCCAAGAATTAAACATACGGGAATAATTAATTTTCCCGCACGTATGATGAAATAACGTAAACGATTATAAGTATCTTTGAATAATCGATTCCATGTCGGTTTATGATAAGCAGGTAGCTCTAGAATTAAAGGGGCTGCTTTTCCCTTAAATACGGTTTTCCTTAAAAGCAAGCCTGTTAATACAGCCATTACTATGCCAATAAAATAGAGACAAAATACAATATTTTGTCCCCCCTGAGGGAAAAATGCAGTCACAAATACAGCATAAATGGCTAAACGTGCACTACACGACATAAAAGGACTCATTAGAACTGTCAATATACGGTCTCTTTCACAGTCTAAAATTCTAGCCCCTATAATAGCCGGAACATTACAACCAAACCCAACGATCATGGGAACAAATGATTTACCCGGTAACCCTAAAGCGCGCATGGCTTTATCCACAATAAAAGCCGCTCTTGCCATGTACCCGGAAGACTCTAATAAAGATAGGAAAAAAAACATAGCAGCGATTACCGGGATAAAACTCACTGTCGTGTTGATCCCCTTACCAATTCCGTGAGCAACTAAAGCAATTAACCACCCTGGAGCATGAAGATTAGTCAGCAAGTACTCCGCTCCCTGGACAAAAATTACATCGCTGCTTATAGAAAAAAAGTCTTGAAAAGCGCCGCCAATATTTATAGCAAACAAAAACATGGCATACATTACGGCGAAAAAGATAGGTAGAGACCAAAAACGGTTTAAGACTACACGATCAATCCTTGCGGTTAAATAATCACTTGCATCTGATTTTTTTTCCTGGGTACGAATGACAATATTATGGACCGCTTGGTAGCGGGCATCGGCTAGTAGAATATCCGTGTCAATTGGCCAGTGCTCTTCTTCCATTTTTGGTAGCTTTTGTGCTAGTAAAGTATCTCCTTCTGCTATCCTGTTAGCGATATACGCGCTTAATTTTTTCGATAACCCTGCTTGGTTTATTTTTTCTTCCAATTGATTCAAGTTTTGATAAATTTCTGCAGGGATTTTTAAACTTAAAGGGATAGGTCTTTGGGGTGCTAGTAACGATTTTTTTAACTCTCCAATACCCATACCACGGTGCGCTTGAATAGCAACAACAGGGCAATGAAGAATATGAGATAAGGCCTCAACATTAATAGAAATATCCCGCTGTTTTGCCAAATCCATCATATTTAAAGCAATAACAATGGGCTTTCCTAATTCCAATAATTGACTGGTTAAATACAAATGACGCTCAAGATGGCAAGCATCTATGACATTAATAATGAGATCCGCTTCACCGAAAGCGATAAAATTGGCGGCAATGATTTCATCCTGGCTGGCTCCTTCTGACGAACTAACCAAAGAATAAATACCAGGTAAATCCGTGATGTCTACTTTTTGTTGGGCTAACTGCAAAGAACCTGATTTTTTTTCCACAGTCACGCCAGGCCAATTACCAACCTTCTGATTATCGCCCGTTAGAATATTAAATAAAGAAGTTTTTCCACAATTAGGATTGCCGACTAATACAACTTTAGTCATACCCGCTCCCAAAGCAAATGCAGCGCCTCTTCCTTACGTAAGCTTAGTGAAGTTCCACGGACTTCAATTTGTAAAGGGCAGCCCAAGGGAGCAAATCGAATAATAGCAACCTCCGTGCCATTAGTTACCCCTAAAGAAAGCAACTTACGTCGATAAAGAGTAGGAGTTTGTCCAAAGCTTATTAAGCGAACACGGTCTCCTTTATTTAGCTCGTTAATGGTCAACATGTCGACATATAAAGAAATAAAAAATCAAGTTTACCACAAATGATATCGAGAATCATTCTCATTTATAAAATTACTTTATCGAAACTCTGTCTGGTTCACCTCACAACGATAAAAGAGGGCTCTTTTCTCATCGCTCTCTTCTAAGATAACTAACTGACTGCATCTCTTCCAATCGGCTCAAAGTTCGCTGAAAAGACTTTCTGACTTCCCCGCTCAGATACAGCTGCTTTAAAGGCACCGCAGCCGAAAGAATTAAACGGATACCTTTATCATAAAAAACGTCCACTAAATTTGTTAAAAGAATGGCACTCACCGTATCATCATTTTTTAACTGCGGTACTTCACTAATAAAAACGGTATCGTAACGATCACTAATTTCCAGGTAATCCAATTGACTACGCGGTATCGAACAAATGACATTAAACTGAAACCAAACCGCCCGTTCACTACTTTTTATACAGGGAATCACCCGATTCTGAATTATGATCTCACCCTTTTCCTCAATATTTTTAGCAATAGAGCGAAATTGTTTTTCAAGTAACTGATGCGTCTCATTCGTTAAGGGGGATAAATAAGCTTCTAATACCGGCGTTCGGCCTAAACGGTAATCACAATTTTCGGCAAGTACGAGGATCTCACAATGCGTTTTAATAAGTTCAATCGCGGGTAAAAACCGCGCTCTTTGTAATCCGTTTAAATATAAATCATCCGGTCTCGTATTGGAGGTAGCAATTAACACCACGTCATGGGCAAAAAGTGCCTGTAATAACTCAGAGAGAATCATAGCATCCGCAATATCTTGTACTAAGAACTCATCTAAAAAGAGAATTCGGGTTTTCTTGGCAAGCTCGTTGGCAATAATTTGCAAAGGATCTTTGTGTCCTTGCAGCCTGCGTAATTGATTATCCACTTGCTGCATAAAATGATGAAAATGAAACCGTACTTTATAGCGTTCCTCTACATTTTGAAAAAATAAATCTAAAAGAAATGTTTTACCTGAGCCTACTGGCCCATAAAGATAGATCCCTTTAACATACTTTTTACGTCCTCTTTTGAACCAAGTATGCTTCGGTCTTTTTAATGTATCTCCCAGATTTTGCAGTGAGGGAAGAATTTCTATTTGCAAGGGATCATTTTGAATTTCTTTGCGCTTAACGGCCAGCTCATATTGTTGCATCAAATTCATAAAGAAACCTTAAAGGTAATACATTCTTTTAAACGATCTTTTAACTCAATTAATTTTCCATGGAAAAAGTGTCCTGTCCCTGAAAAGTTTAGTAAAGATATTGACGACGATCTTTTTTCAACAAATTCATATACCACCTCCGGTGGTACCACCTCATCTTCATCGCCTTGAACAACCACCCAAGGTTTCGTAATTTTAAATTCAGTATAGTCATAATGATGAATAGGCGGAGCAATAGTAATTAAGAGTTGATGGGGACATTGTGCCGCAGCACGGTAAGCTACGTAAGAACCAAAGGAAAAACCAGCAAAAATAAAACGTGGGGTTAAGACGAGATCCTTAAACTCACGTGCCAGGAACAACATATCTTCACTCTCTCCTATCCCGTGATTATATTCTCCCTCTGATTTCTCCACCCCACGGAAATTAAAACGTACACTGGCAATCCCATGCTCTCTAAAAGCACGTGCCATGGTAGTGACCACTTTGTTTTGCATTGTCCCTCCCTGCAATGAATGCGGATGTCCAAGCACAGCAATTAATTCAGGATGCCTCTTTTCAGGAACAAGCAACCTGGCATCTAAAATATGCCCCCCCGCACCTTCAAAAGAAAAAATATGTTCGCCAGCTTCATTTAGAAGTTCTTTACTTATCATCGCAAGCCTCAAAACGTAAATTCGTGTAACTCCTCACATTATCCCATATCTTTCTTGCCAGCTCCTAGCGGGTTCTATTACTATACCCATGCGTCGACTCTTTAAGAGCGGTGACATTTAACTCGAAAATAAATTGGAGGACTTGATCCATGAGACAGGTACCTATAGCCCTGCCATTAGCTTCCGTTTTCAGGAGGCTTTCATGAAAATCCACGACTTTAAAAGAAAAAAAGCATCGCAACAGAAAATTACCATGGTGACTTGTTACGATTATCCCTCCGCTTGTATTTTAGCAGAGTCGGATGTTGACTGTGCATTAGTAGGTGATTCGGTCGCGATGGCAGTTCATGGCTATGACAATACAATCATGGCTACCATGGAAATGATGGTTATGCACACCGCAGCAGTTGCTCGTGGGTTGAAGAAAAAATTCTTGGTAAGTGACCTTCCTTTCCTATGCCATAGGATTTCCATCGCCGAGACAATTAATAATGTGAAACAATTGTTACAAGCAGGTGCCCATGCCATTAAAATTGAAGGTGCTGATGAAAATGTTTGCGAAACCATTCATCATTTGGTGGTGTCTGGGGTACCAGTCATGGGACATATTGGCCTTACCCCTCAATCCTTGCATCAAATAGGTGGCTATATTGTCCAAGGGAAAAAAGAACAAGAAGCATTGCAATTAATAGAACAAGCCAAATTATTAGAGCAAGCTGGATGCTTCGCTATCGTTATTGAATGTGTCCCTAGACTTTTAGCAAAAGAAATTACTGATTCTCTTTCTATTCCTACGATAGGAATCGGAGCAGGTAGTGATACGGATGGGCAGGTGCTAGTTTGGCATGACATGCTCGGTCTGCAAACTGAATTTAAACCCCGCTTTGTAAAACACTTTGCTAATGGTAAAGAAGTTTTATTAGAAGGCATTAATCACTACGTGGATCAGGTGCGTAACTCTCACTTCCCCACTGCTGAATTTACATTTTGAGGTGAATAAATGGAGATTTTTAAAGAATTAAATCACTGGCGTGAATTTCGAAAAACTTTGCAAAACAAAACAATTGGTTTTGTGGCTACTATGGGAAATTTACATGACGGTCACGCTGCTTTATTTAAAAGGAGTGTACAAGAAAATCAATACACCGTGGTTAGTATTTTTGTGAATCCTACTCAATTTAATCAACAAGAAGATTTTATCCATTACCCAAGAACACTGGAAAAAGATTTTGAAATTTTAAAAAATTGTGGAGTGAATTACTGTCTTTTGCCAACTGAGACTGAAGTATATGCTGATAAATATCGATTCCAATTAACTGAAAATAATGAGAGCTTATTAATGGAAGGAACTCATAGGCCGGGGCACTTTAATGGAGTTCTCACGGTAGTAATGAAGCTTTTTAATTTAGTACAGCCTAGTCGTGCATACTTTGGCGAGAAAGATTACCAGCAACTGTCTTTGATAACAGACATGGTAAACGCTTTTTTTCTTAACATAGAAATCATTCCTTGCCCGACTATACGCGAGCAAAGTAGTTTGGCATGTAGCTCACGCAATAATCGTCTTACTCCTGAGCAAAAAGCACGTGCAGATATGTTTGCCAAAATTTTTCATGAAGGATCATCAAAAGATCAAATCAAGCAGTCATTACTCCAGGAAGGATTTGAGGTTGAATATATTGAAGAATATAAAAACAGGCGTTTTGCCGCCATTAAAATTGGAGAAATTAGACTAATTGACAATTATAGCCTTTAGTTAAAAGAAAGGACTTTGCAAAGGATTGCATATGAAGGATCAGTATCTTGTTGAGCGAATGACTAAAGAAGAAGTTGATTTAGCCATTCAATGGGCGGCAAAAGAAGGATGGAATCCGGGACTTCATGATGCGGATTGCTTTTATAAAACGGATCCTCATGGCTTTTTTGCTGGTAAGCTGGCTGGTGAAATTATTGCAGCAGGATCCGCGGTTATTTATGATAAACACTTTGCTTTTTGTGGTTTTTACATAGTAGAAGACGCATACCGTCATAAAGGTTATGGGCTAGAACTAACCAAAAAACGTTTAGAGTATATTGGTTCGCGCAATGCCGGGATAGACGGGGTTACAGGAATGTTAAACAAATATGCGCGATTAGGTTATAAGCTTGCTCATAATAACGCGCGCTATCAAGGAAATATGCAATATTCCATTGCTTCTTCTAATCCTGCTATTGTTTCGCTGAAATCCGTTTCATTCTCTGCTCTTTCTAAATACGACCAACGCCATTTTCCTGCAAAAAGAGACACTTTCCTGCAATGTTGGATTAATCAACCAGGGGCAAAGGGATGTGCGTTTCTTAGAAAAGGAAAGATTGCAGGATATGGTTTGATTCGGCCTTGCATAAAAGGTTTCAAAATTGGCCCGCTTTTTGCCGACTCCCCATTCATTGCCGAAGAGCTCTTTATTAATTTAACCGCCCATGCGTATGGAGAACCTTATTATTTAGACATTCCTGAATGCAATGAAAACGCAAAGGCTCTCGCCAGAAGGCATAATATGGAAAAAGTCTTTGAAACGGCACGGATGTATTTAAAAGGCGCCCCCAAAATAAAACTGGAACAAATATACGGTATTACTTCTTTTGAGTTGGGGTAGTCATGCGAGATATGCAGGGATATGGAAAAAATCCACCAACATTTGCATGGCCACAAAAAGCAAAGCTTGCCATTAATTTTGTAATTAATTACGAAGAAGGAGCAGAGTTATCTCCGGTTAATGGCGATCGGTTCGCAGAAACCTACGGTGGAGAATTTCCTCTTTCTCCAAGACCTGAGGGAATGCGTAATCTTAGTATGGAATCCTTATTTGAATATGGCAGTCGTGTAGGAATTTGGCGATTGCTTGAGATCTTTGATAAAAACAATGTACCACTTACGTTTTTTGTAGTTGGTCATGCCCTTACTCTCAATCCTGCTTTGACTACCTATTTAACCAACAGTACACATGAAGTAGCAGGACATGGATGGCGCTGGTTAGACTACCATTCGTTAAGCGCGGAGGAAGAAAACAACCACATCAACCAGTGTTTAACGACATTACAAAAACTGACTACAAAAACAATTTCCGGATGGTATACAGGCAGGAGGAGTATCCATACTCTTGATCTTTTAAAAAAATACCCGCAATTAATTTACCATTCGGATAGTTATGCAGATGACCTACCCTATTATACAAATCAACAATTAGTGCTTCCGTATACTTTGGATTGTAATGATTTTAGATACACTACCAGTCCTGGCTTCAGCCATGGAGATGCATTCTATCAACATTTAAAAAATACATTTGATTTTCTGTATCAAGAAAAAAAACCTGCCATGATGACAATTGGTTTACATCCAAGGATTAGCGGCCATCCTGGCCGCGCTTACGCTATTTTAAAATTCGTGGGATATTTACAAAATTATCATGATGTTTGGATAGCACGCAGAATAGACATCGCAAATTTTTGGCTTAAAAATTACCCAGCCTGAGAAGACTCCACCAAAATTTGCTTTTGCTTTCTGGACAAGGCGCTAGCTGTTATTAGTGGCGGCAAACACATTAATATTAATCCACCAATTAACATAATTTCATATTGTGTTTGGCTTCCTACATTAATATGTTCAGGAGGAATAAAGCTTACCGCCAAAGTAGTAGAGGCCCCGATAACCCCGATGCCTGCCACGACTACCAAACCCAATAACCCCCCAGGAATTTTAAAAGCACGGGGGTGATGAGGTGCTTTTATACGCAACCATACAGCAGCAGCAAACATTAATAAATACATTAACATATAGAGCTGCGCTGCAAGGGCAGTTAATAACCAATACGAGCCATTCACGCTAGGCATAAACAAGAAGAAACTGGATAACACAGTAACGATGACCGCTTGCCCTATCAACATTAACATAGGCGCGCCATGTTTATTGGTTTTTTGAAATATTGCAGGTAAGTTTCCATCTTCTGCAGCTACTAATAATCCCTTAGTGGGTGCAATAATCCAATTACTGACACTACCCAACCCGCCCAACACCAACATAAGGGCAACAAAAGGCATAAACCAAAGCATATGATATTTTGAGAAAAACGCATCAAATGCCTGCATAATTCCGGCGACTAAATTAATATCATGTTGCGGAAGAACCACAGCAATTGCGAGAGAACCTAATATTAAGGTGCTTAAAATAATACCTACAGAATAAACCAAGGCTTTTGGAAATACTCTTTGTGGATTAACAACATCATTGGCGTGTACTGTTGCAATCTCAATACCGCAAAAAGATAACATAATGGCTGTTAATGAAACCCACATGGAAGTATCTTGCCAATGAGGGGCAATATGGGCTGCATCAAATTGAATTTGTAAGGGATTGCCATTCATAATCCATACCGCACCAAGCCCTATGATTAAAGACATGGGAATAAGTAATCCGGAAATGGCACATACATTGCTAAATAATGCAGAGGAGCGCATGCCGCGCCAATTAATGTAAGTAACGCTCCAAAAAGACCCAACGATTACCAACCATAAGAAATAGGGATTACTTGCAAGCGCAGGATTAAACAAATACCCAATACTACCCGCCACAAAGGATAATAAAGTAGGATACCAGATTACATTCTCAATCCACTGCAACCATATGGCCAAAAAGCCAGTGCGTTTACCAAACGCTTCTTTCACCCAAATATATATACCACCTTGCTTTGGCCAGCCGGAGGCTAATTCTGCGGAAACCAGGGCCGTAGGAATTAAAAAGAAAATAGCACCGAGGATGAAAAAGAAAATTAATTGACTGCCAAACAAGGCGGTAGCCGGTAAGTTACGAATACTATCTACCGAACCCACCGTAATCATCGTTAAACTAAATAATGTCAATGTGTGTTTTTTACTCATTACCTTCCTTTACCCACATTAAAGATTGGGCAATTATATAAAAGATTTCTTAAGAAAACCTTAATAATCGTTCAAAAAAAAGTCAAAGAATTCTATTCGTAGGACACTATCACTTTTTAGCGCACAAATTTCAAGATATACTTGTGATTTTTTGCCAAAACCTACCTATATGCGCTAGGATAATTTCATCAGGGATTTTTGCGGCGAAATTATGCGAGTTAGCTCTTTAGCTGTATTTCTTTTAACTTTTTGTTGTATTAATGCTGTTCAGGCCACGGTAGATAAAATACTTTGTAACAATGCAGATAAATTGTTAATTAATGCCCAATTCATAACCATGGATCCAAATAAACCTGATGCTAATGCTCTGGCAATTACGCAAGAACGTATAGTAGGCGTCGGGGATAAAAATGAGTTATTGACTGTTTGCCGCGGCACTAATACACAAGTTATAAATTTAAACGGCGATACAGTAACCCCAGGTTTTATTGATACGTATTCGCATTTCTTACTCTTTGGTTGGTTAAGTGAGAATGCTCTGGATCTTTCATCTACCAATGCTTTACATAAAAAAGATTGGAAGGCAGTAAAAAATATTAATGAGTTTCTTACTTCTATCAAAGAAAATCTGGGCAAAAAGGAACAAGACTGGATGGTAGTCTTTGGTTACGACCCTTCACGCATTAAGGGAAAACATTTAACTATCGAAGACCTAAATGCCATCACCAACCAGGAACCACTACTCATTATTTATAATTCACCACAAATAGTTCAGCTTAATACCGCAGGGATTGAAAAGATAAGACAAATGATCCCCTCTTTAGAAATACCCGATAATGGTGTCCTCCACGGTCAAAATTTAAACCAACTGTTTTCACAATTGATTGATCATGAAACTGCTAAAAATGCCATTCAAAAATCAGCTTCTTTTTATTCACAACAGGGATATACAACAATCACCGAATCCCAAGGCCTTAATCAATGGCTTCCCTTATATAATTCTTTTACAAGCAACGGGAATTTTCCTCTGGATGTTATTTTCAATTCCGATTCCATTAATACTAAAAAACGTATGGAGCTAATATATCAAGATAATCCACGGCTGTTCTCTGGACCGGTTATTTTGTCTCTTGATAACTCTTTGCAAGGCTATTCGGCATTATTAACCGCGAATTATTATCAACCGCACCCAGAAAAGGGTAATTCCTGGCGAGGCTCTTTAAACCAATCGCCTCAGCAGATTGATGAAACATTAAATATAGCTGCCAAACAAAAAATTTCCTTAGGCATTGAAAGTCAGGGGGACGCAGCAACAGATTATGCTTTAAACAGAATTCAAAGTATTCAAATGAAAGATGACAAAAGTTTTAAACCGATTTTTATAAATAGCGCTTATGTTCGTGCAGACCAAATGGCGCGCATGCAAAAATTATCTATTAAAGTTAATTGGTTTACTCCGCAGTTATATTACTGGGGGGAAAGTCTGTGTCATGAAGTATTAGGTCCACAACGAGCCAACCAACTTTTACCACTTGCAAGTGCAAAAAACACATTTAACCATCTTAGTTTCCATGCCAATTCCCCCTCTTCTCCACCCATACCTCTCGATATAATGAAACAAGCCACAGAACGCAATGTTCAATCCTGGAATTATCCCTACAATACCCACTGCCCAGAATCTTTAGGTGCAATAGAAAAAATTTCCACCATGGATGCTTTAAATGCATTTACCTTAGGAGCCGCAGAACTATATGGTTTACAAAAAGAAAAAGGATCTCTAGAGGTTGGAAAATTAGCGGATATGACTATTCTTTCCTCTAATCCCCTAGACAGCTTGGAAAATTCGCAAGTCAAAGGAACCATCATACGCGGCCAGCTCAGATGGAATAACCCAGAGCTAACGCAACCGCTTACCCGTTAATACATCATAAATAGCGCTTGGATTTTGAGCTCCTCCCAAGTCCCCATTGACGAGGAAATCAATACCTTGAGGAAATTGCTTAAAAAGACTTTCTTTATCGCGCGCTGGCTCAAAACCTGTAATATTGGCACTGGTTGAAATAATTGGATTATCTAACGCTAAGCCACGAGCAATAGGGTGAGCGCTCATTCGAATTGCTATTGAATTCCAGCTCCCACTCAACCATTGAGGAAGCGTCTCTGCCTTTGGGAAAATCCAGGTAACCGGCCCTGGCCAACTCTGTCTCACTGGTTTTAATTGTTCTTCTGAAAGAGGTTCAGTTAAAGAGTAAAGCTGTTCCCAGTTGGAAATTAACACAATAAAACCCTTCTCTATAGGTCTGCTTTTCAACGCTAAAAGTGTATTTACTGCATCCATATTAAAAGGATCACACCCTAAGCCATAAACAGCTTCGGTGGGGTAGGCAATAATACTTCCTTTCATTACTTCTTCTCTTGCTTGCAATAAAGAATGGATAATTTTCATTGAGTCATACCGGCCATATTAAAACAATAAACAAAATGTTCAAAATTTGAATTTAATTAAAAATTATTATACAATCTCAAGCCTCGAGTTAGCAGTAGGGTCATTATGTCATTAATTAAAAAAATTATATTACTCTTTGTTTGTATCTGGAGTAACTGGGCTTTTGGTCATGAGGTTAGTCTAAGAGAAAAAATCGGTCAAATGTTAATTTTTGGGTTTCAAGGAAAAAATGTAACAGAAGACTCAGACATAACCCGCTCTATATTTATGTATAACCTTGGCGGGGTAATATTGTTTGATTATGATTATCAAAGCAAGCTGTATGACAGGAACATAGAATCACCAGAGCAGGTGCAACTATTAAATACCTCCCTGCAAACATTTACAAAAAAAGCCAATAAAAAATACAAAAGACCCAATTTACCTCTGTTCATTTCCGTAGATTATGAAGGCGGGCTAGTTACACGTTTAAGTGAACAATATGGATTTCCGGCTACTTTCTCTGCAAAACAACTAGGACAAATGTCAATCAGTGATGCAAAATTGCAGGCTGAAAGTATGGCAGACACTTTAAAAACTGCTGGCTTTAATTTAGATTTCGCCCCCGATGCCGATTTGGACGTGAATCCTGAAACGTCTTTTATTAGTAAGAAAGAGCGAAGCTTCTCTGCCGATCCCGATATGGTTTCTCAATATGGAAAGACTTTTTCACAAGCTTTTCAAGAGAAAAAGATAGAGTGTGCATATAAACATTTTCCTGGCCATGGCAGTGCAGCAGGCGATACGCATTTAGGGTTTGTAGATGTAACGGACACTTGGTCAAAAGAGGAGTTAATTCCCTTTGTTCAGCAAATAAATGAACCCAATCATTGCCATTTTCTAATGACAGCGCATGTAGTTAACAGACAAATCGAGCCTTCAGGAGTTCCTGCAACGTTATCTTATAAAATTTTAACCTCCCTTGTTCGTGAGCAATATAATTTTGACGGGATTATTATTAGTGATGACATGCAAATGAAAGCAATTGCTGCAAATTATGGCCTTGAAGAGGCATTAACAATGGCTATCAATGCTGGGGTAGATATGTTAATTTTTGGCAATCAGGTCGCGGAAGTTCCTCAAAATCCCAAAGAAATCATTGACATTATTGAGAAACAAGTCAAAAAAGGGAAGATTAAAAAAGAAAGGATTGAAAGTGCATATAATCAAATTATTAAAGTAAAAACCCGATTATTATAAAATTATTGAACCTAAAAAAAGCTGCAGATCCTTTATGGCTACTTTTTTTAGGTTAATAATCAATTTCAAAAAACCGTTGGTCGTAACGGTAACAATACCATTGTAACTTCTGACCTTTTTCTTCAATAATGATAGGAATCATTTCTAACGCACCCAAATCCGTTTTAGGATGTATATAACAAACCCTGGCAACGTGTAAAATCTCAATAAAATGATAGCCTCTATTTTCTTGCACGTAGTCATTTGGAAATTTATAAAAACCTTGATGCAGTATTAATTCTAAAGGACGTCCTTGGATTACAATGCGGCTTGCCCAAGAAGAATTCGCAAAAAGTAAAAGCACTAAAAGCCAACTTATCTTTTTTATCATAAAAGCCATCCTTGACCTGTAGGTTGGCGCCGAAGGCCCAACAAAACGATGTAAATAAAATTGTTGGGCCTTCGGCGCCAACCTACTTTTGATAAAGTATAGTATAAAATCATACCCGGGCGCGTTCACGGGCACGATTTTATCGTGCTTAATTCAAGCTTTATTCTTCGCTAATCTTATTAATGCTAATCACTTCAACTGGAACATCCCCATGTCCCATTTTATTAGCAGTTTTCACTTTAGCAATTGAATCGACCACATCCATCCCTTCAACCACTTCACCAAACACACAATACCCCCAATGGTCTAATGTTTCTGCTTGATGATTTAAGAATGCATTATCAGCTACGTTTATAAAAAATTGAGCCGTTGCAGAATGCGGATCCATGGTTCTTGCCATTGCAATAGTACCGCGTTTGTTAGGCTTGGCAGACTTTGCTTCGTTTTTTATTGGAGCCTTGGTAGATTTAGTTTGCATCTCCGCGTTCAAGCCCCCTCCCTGGATCATAAATCCATCAATTACCCTATGAAAAATAGTGTCTTCATAAAAACCTTCATTTACATAGTTTAAAAAATTGGCAACGGTTTGCGGGGCATTTTCTTCATCCAATTGAATACGAATATTACCTTTTGATGTTTCTATTACTACCATTTGTGCTCCTAATCCTGTGGGTTTTCGATTATAAAAGAACGCATTTTAGCACAGACATCATGTAATACATGAATATTGTGTATACTTGCCAATGCTGTAAAAGCAGTCGCTTTTTGTTTAAATAAATGATGTAAATAACTACGACTATAGTTCAAACAGGTATAGCATTTGCACTCTGCCATTATTGGAGATAAGTCATTGGCATATTGCGCTTTTTTTATTTGTAATCTGCAGTCAGGATGTTCGCTTTGAAATACTAGCCAATTATTTTTCTTAATAACCTCCCCTGCATACAAAGCGCCATGTCTGGCATTGCGGGTAGGGGCAACACAATCAAACATATCCACACCCCAAGCCACAACATCCAGAAGATCCTGCGGAGACATACCCACTCCCATCGAATAACGGGGTTTATTTTCCGGTAAAGATTTTTGTATCCACCGCAATAATTCAACTGTTTTGGGCATGTCAAATCCTACTGTCTCACCTCCAATTGCAACGCCGTCGGTATTCATCGTTGAAACAAAATCGGCGCTCTCTTGCCTTAAGTCCTCATATATTCCCCCTTGCACAATCCCAAACAATGCCTGCGGGTACCCATAAGAGGAGAGGGGATGATCTTGATGGTAAGCGACAGATTGTTTTAACCATCGATGGGTTCTTTGCATAATATGTTGGACTTCTTCTCGGGAACAACTATCCGGAGTACATTGATCAAAAGCCATTATAATATCAGCACCAATAATTTTCTGGGTTTCGATCGACATTTCCGGGGTCATATGAATCAGCGTTGAAGAATTAGGTAGACGAAAATGAGCGCCTTTCTCATCTATAAAGCAAATTTCTTTATTCTTTGATAAGCTAAAAACTTGAAAACCACCGCTATCAGTTAACATGGGACCGTCCCAACCCATAAAAAGATGCATACCACCTGCCTTTTTAATCACCTCCATTCCTGGAGCACAAAGCATATGATAGGTGTTTCCTCCTAAAATGATCTGGCTACCTGCTGTTTTTAACTCAAGCGGGGTCATGTTATTTACACCTGCTCGCGTACCCACAGGCATAAATACGGGTGTTAAAAATTCGCCATGGGCAGTAGTTATTTTAGTAACCCGTGCAGAATTATATTTACAACGATAAAGGATTTCAGAACGAAAAATACTCATTTAATTACGGTGTATAAGTTATAGGCGTTTTTTTTAAACGCCAGAAAAGAAAACCACTTAAAAATGTAGAGAATATAAAATAAATAGCGGCCCACCCCGCCATACTCAAACCCCATAGCCTCCAAGTGGACTCGGCACATTCTCCATCGCCCCAAAAAAGAGCATGCGCTACTTCTTGCCAAGGAAAATAACGAATTAAAACATCTAAGCCAGGTAAACATGCAGGAACATTCTCGGCAGAAAGAGATTGTAACCATAATTGTCTACTAACGAAAAATATGCCAGCTAGCGAAAAGAAAACTTGCCAAAATGTTATTATTCTTGCCCTTTTTAAAGTCGATAAAAACATACCTGATAAACACAAAAAAAATATAAAAAAAATGCAGAGTCGTTGCATAAGGCAAAGGGGGCAGGGCTGCAATTCCTGAAAATATTGAAAATAAAAAGAGGAAAAGAGGACGAACGTTGTGGCTAAAAACAATAAACTCTCAAAAACACGAAAAATTCGTTTATTCATTTATGGCTCGAGGACATATACAAAACAGCATTCTTTATTTCTTCCTCTGTACACTCGGCACAGGTGCCTTTAGGAGGCATCGCATTGATTCCGTTTATAGCATTTTTCAAAAGTGTTTCCTGCCCTTTTGCTAAGCGAGATTTCCAATCTTCTTCTACACGAAATTTTGGCGCACCAGCAATACCTGTACCATGACAGGTGCCGCAATATTTTTCATAAATTTCCTGTCCAGATTCTTTCGGGGCACTTGCTTGCGTGTTTTCTTGTGGAGGAGTCTGCGCGGTATTGATTTGTTCTTGTCCTTGGACTTTGACCTGTCCCACAGGACTGATTCGTTGTTCTATTTGAGAACGCTCAAAATCATCAACAGCTGCCCACAATAATTGAGACATCGTAAAAAAAATCAGACCCATGGCTGCGCGCATGAAACCTTCCGAATTGTTAATCTTCGAAAAATCATACCGACAACTGAGAAGCATTTCCAGCAAAGATACGAATTAAATTATTAATGCAGCGCCTTCTTTGGCAAGCTCATAAATTACAGCACCCGTAGTAACAGCAGCAACAGGTAATGTACCTAACATTAATGAGGTTGACATGACAAAACTGGCTAAAAGCATAATTCCAACGTTTAAACTAAATCGTAATAAAGTTGGACCCATATCGTTTCCTTCTGTGGCTCCAAGAATACCTAGAACCCCCATCCCAATTGCAAAAGGAGCGGCGATTGCAGCGCCTGCTAAAGCTCCAATAGTAGCTGCTGTGGCTATAGAACAAGTGCTAAATCCGAATGTAGAGAGAGCCATCACACCAATAGCGCCCTGCATAGCACCTACTACCCCATAAACTGCTGTTTTTAATGGAT
>NZ_LR134436.1 GCF_900637865.1 Legionella adelaidensis | reverse complement strand
CAATTTGGTTGGAGTCCGAAAAAGGCAAAACGCAATTTGGCATGCCATCATATTAATTTCATCACTGTTGGTTACAGCAATTAACATATCAGCTTGCTGAATGCCTGCATCGATAAGTACGTCAGGATGCGAGGCACCCCCCTGTACCGTTTTAATATCAAGCTTATGTTGCAGCTCACGTAAGCGCTCCTCATCGGTATCAACGAGAGTAATGTCATTATCTTCGTGCGCAAGGTTACGGGCTAATGTTCCCCCGACTTGGCCAGCACCTAAAATAATAATTCGCATTAAAGAGTCTTCCTTATACTTACAGCAAAAAGCCTTGATAGACAAAGGTGGCAGGACCAGTTAGATAAATTGGACTATGCGGGCTTTCCCAATGAATTTGTAAGTCCCCTCCAGGCAGGGAAACGGTAATTGTGCTATCTAAATTTAAATAAAGCCGACCTAGTGCTGCCGCTGCAACTGCTCCACTTCCACAAGCCATTGTTTCACCACAACCACGTTCAAAAACGCGCAATTTAACGTGCTGTGGATTTATTACTTCCATAAAGCCAACATTTACCTGCTCAGGGAATAGGGGATGATGACAGATATAACTGCCGATCTCTTGTACTTTTGCTTCTTCAACCTGGGGAACCAGTAAAACCGCATGAGGATTTCCCACATTAATTAAATACATGGCAAAATTTTCACCATTGAGAGAAGGGACAGTATAAGTTTTTTGCTGGGTATCGTTTAAAAAAGGGATATCAACCGGGTGTAGTTTCGGTAATCCCATATCCACAGTCACCGTATCATCTTTATTTATTTGTAATTCCATTCGCGTGGTTTTAGTCGCAACTGTGATAATTTTTTTTTGTGATAATTGGTAATGTGCTACATAACGAGCTAAACATCGTGCACCATTACCGCATTGCCCCACTTCTTTTCCATCAGAATTATAAATTTTATATAGAAAATCAATCGCAGGATCTTCGCTAGGCTCAATAATTAAACATTGATCAAATCCAATGCCGGTATGGCGATCACTTAAGTATTTAATGTCCAGTTGAGCAAGATTTATTTTTTGGCGGATAGTATCAAGAACTATAAAATCGTTTCCAAGACCATGCATTTTTGTAAATGTAATTTTCATTTTTTTAAGCTTATATCTTCGGATGTTTTTTGAGGCAACGGCTTCGGTAAATATAAAGGGCCTCGTTGGCCGCATCCAATCATCATAAGTAAGGAAAAGAATAAAACCAAAGTAACTAAATTTCGCATGGCCTTCTCAGGTGGTATTTAAACTATCATAACATAGGATTTCGGTAAAATAACGATCTGGCCCCGTTGCGACTGCAACTCTAATGACTATGTGTAATGCGAATGGCATGCTCTTGCTATCGCTTTTCCCTTTAGGGATAATTCAGCTTTTTATGTGGATAATTCTGATTTGAATAGTTACATTAACGATACAGGAGAGAATCCTAAAGCGTGTATCATTTGGATGCATGGCTTAGGCTCGAATGCAAATGACATGGCGAGTTTAGCTCAGGAATTACGTTTAAATTCTCCTGTACGTCATATATTTATAGACGCCCCCGTACGTGCGGTTACTTTGAATAATCATATGCACATGCCAGCATGGTATGATATTTATGGCCTGCATTTTGGTGCCAGAGAAGATATTGCAGGTGCTCATGAGTCTGCCGAAAAAATTTATCATGTGGTTGAAAAACAATTAGCGGAAGGGTTTTTAGAAGAGCAAATTTATTTAGCTGGTTTCTCACAAGGTGGTGCAATGGCCTTGTATACCGGGCTTAATTTTTGTACTTCTTTAGGCGGCATTATATCCTTATGTGCTTATATGCCGGGTACTAAAGAAAATAAAACGATTACGTTAAATACAAAGACACCCATCTTCTTTGCCCTTGGAGAATGGGATACAGCCGTACAACCCTTGTGGTCCAGATTAAGCATTGATTGGTTAGAAGATAAAGGTTTCAAAGAAATTTCTTCTTATGCCTATTCAATGGGACACAGCGTGTGTATGGAGGAGATAGTAGACCTCTCACAGTGGTTACAAAAAAATATTAATATTAATTCCTCGGAAAAATTGAATGACAATCGTTAGAAAATCCCGTGTTGTTCCCTATAGCTGTGAACAAATGTATAACTTGGTAAATGATGTGGAGAGTTATGCCGAGTTTTTGCCTTACTTCTCAAGGAGTGTCGTACATCATCGCGATGAAGACGAAGTACAGGCAACTTTGATTGTTACTGCAGCAGGTATGAGCAAGTCTTTTACCACTCGTAATCGTTTGCAAAAAAATAAAATGATAGAAATTCGTTTAGTCGATGGCCCATTTAGCCATTTAGAAGGATTTTGGCGTTTTGATGAAGTCCCTGAAGGGTGTAGCATCTCCTTTGATCTCGAGTTTGATTTCGCAGGTAAAATGTTCTCCATGTTTTTAGGACCGGTCTTTGAGCAAATTACAGATAAGATGGTGGATGCTTTTTGTGACCGGGCTGAGGAGTTGTATGCTACAAGTTGAGGTAATTTATATATCCCAAGACCAACGCATATTTCATAAAAAATTAACGTGCCCTGTTGAAAGTACCGTCCGCGAGGTGATTATATTGTCCGGGCTGTATAATCGCCACCCTGAGACTAAAGAGTTTGCAGTAGGCATTTTTTCCAAGCCCGCGAATCTGGACGATCCCGTAAAGCAAGGTGATCGCATTGAGGTTTACAGACCATTGCTGATTGATCCGAAGGAGAGTAGGAGACAGCGGGCGAAAAAGAAAACCTCTGTAGGTTTGTCCCGATAGTCCCAACATCCGATCTATTTCAATATCCAAAGGTTGGGCTTATGGGCATCAACCTAGTTTCCTTCGACAAGAAAGACATGAGAAATCGTAGCTGGTTGCTTGTAACCAGGGTTTATGCGATGAATATCCGTGATAAATAGGATGAAATAACCATTCGTTAATCACCACAGTATATTCAGAGCACCTTCCTCTCAAATATTTTTTGAAGTACAAAAAAAACACAGTATACTAAGCAAATATACTAAAGGAAAAATAAGCTATGAAAATTAGAATTTGTGAATTGTCATCTAATAAACTTGTCATTGAACCTATATCAGAAAAAAAATCGATGTATAGTCGAGACTTGAGTATTGAGTTAAGTGATTTAGTCAGTTTTTTAAATTCATTAGGTTTGCATCAGAATTCCGATTACACTCGGATTGAGGGCCCTTATCCTTTGACACAACCTGAATATAAATTAGCATTTTCTGGAAAATCTCTTGTACTTCGTGCCTTAGGCCGAATTCCTATGGATTCCATAGCCCAATGGGATAGAGGATACCTTGACTCTACTAGAGGGTTAGATCTACCTGGCGTCATTCAATGGTATGCGTTAAATATCAACTCGTCAGAATGTTTTCATTCTGAATTACCGTTGGTTGAGAAAGCTCAAGATGCTGTTTTTAAACAATTGAAAGATCAAATTAACACCCTTCATAGTAAAATTACTCAACCCTCGGGGTTTATTGATCGTTTAAATAAAGAAATATCCACTCTATCTAAACGAACTGACCAGCTGTTTGAACAATCGAATTTTAACCTGTTGATGGCTGCTCTGGAAAAAACAGCACAAGATGAATTAGATAGCCCCTCTGTCGTGGAAAAAGGATTTTCTTTGTTCGCAAAGAAATCGATACTTTATCCTGAATATCGCAAACTCATTCTACAATTTGCGCCTTTGACACGAGGACTTTATAGACGACAAACTGAAACAGTTGGGCTTCGCCCAGAATATAAAGGTTTTGAACCACAACTTGAAAGAGTTCGGGCTTTATATCAACAAATATAGAGCAGTGTAACGTAGAGATTGTTATGGAGTTCCATAAACCCTGATTGTAAGCAACTGAATCTTCTACACATCTTGCTCTGAGTAAAAAAAATGATCGAATAGTTTTTTTGCTCGGAGTCTCCCTTGGAACTTAAGATAGAGAACGCCCAATCGTGGTCAGAGTTTTATTTTCACAGTGTTATTTTAATGATAAACGCTTAACCAGACACCTAACTCAAATAGGAAATCAGCTATTGCTCCATACAGGCTGTTCGTTGCTTTCAAGTTCCGAAGGAGATGAAATAAAAATAGAAGGGAGTTATCGCTTATTGCGTTTTAAGCGAGTGACTGCGCAAGAGATAGGAGTGGTGGATATAAAGCGAGTGCTGCGTTAGTAAAAGAAGCTTCCTTAATACTAGCTATCGAAGATAAACATCGTAGATACTGTCTTTAAATGCAAGAGTAACCTTCATTAAAAGGCAGCTTATTTTTGAGAACACCAAAAATTAATGAGTCAATTTACGCATAAGGACACAGATAATAGTTTTTGGTGTTTTTCCATTTAGTTGAAGACGCGCTACAAAAGAAGCTAATCCTTTTGTTATATCTTTTAGCGACCAGCCCTGCCATATGTATTATGTACCCCCCGCTGGCAAGCAACCGGGTCATTTTTCAACAAGACTAGGAAAAAAATCCTTGTTAAGAATGCTCGATTTTAGTCAAATGATTATTACTAAAGTATAAAACCACATGCTTTTTCTGCATGGGGCCTCCGCCTTTTCGGCAAGTATAAGCGTAATCCCAGCGGTTATTATTAAATGTTGGACTCAGTAAACTGTTGCCCATTAAAATAACGACATCCTCCTTGCTCATACCTATTTTTAAGTGATCAATTTTAGATTGTGGTAATAAATTACCTTGCTGGACAACGCGGCGTTGGAAGTCGTAGGAGGCACAGCTAGTTAAAGTAATGAGCAATAAGAATAATGTGTATAGCCTCATTTGCATTTTTTTGCCTCAGAAATAAAATTTCGCCATAATAGCATGTCATGCTTCGAAAGCAACTTGAGTTTTTTTAATCAGGCCAATTAGAGGGGAGTTTTTGTGGAAGAAGGTAAGCAATTAAAAGACGCCGGATTAAAAATTACCATGCCACGGGTTAAAATTTTACAAATTTTAGAACAGGCAAAAGATCATCATCTAAGTGCCGAGGATGTTTATAAGGCCTTGCTGGATCAAGGCGTAGATGTAGGCTTGGCTACAGTTTATCGCGTTCTTGCTCAATTTGAAGAGGCCGGTTTAATAAACCGCCTGAATTTTGAAGGTGGATATTCTGTTTTTGAATTAAGCCACGGTCATCATCATGATCATTTAGTATGTATCAAATGTGGAAGAGTTGAAGAATTTGTAGATGAAATTATTGAAAACAGGCAAAAATTAATTGCTGAAAAAGCACATTTTCAAATGACCTACCACGCCTTAAATATTTATGGGGTTTGTCCACGCTGTGTCGCTTAGCTATCTTTCCAAAATTACAGGCAGTTTTGTCGCCTGTTTAATCCATGTTTCAACTTGTTGTATGCTGGGTAAATGCTTTAGATAGTTCGTTTGTATATTCATTTGTTGCAAGGTTTGAAATAATTTTTCTGCATTGAATTGGCTTAAAATGGTCACAGAAAGAACACCACAATGTTCCAATAAATTAGCATAATCCTCGCCTATTCCATCTATTCGGGCTAAATCTGCTTGTGTTGACCATTTATTCAGTAATTTGGTGTTAATTCCCGTTTGCTTTGCTAATTGTTCGCATTTTGATTTTTGGCTACAGGCCTCTAAAAGCTGTTGCTGATCATCAATTCCCGCTTCATGTAAAAGTTCAGTGAAGCGTACACCTATACTTTCTATTTGGGATATTTTTTGCATAAAAACTCCCCATTTGACTACGCATTTAAATTATAGACTGAACCGCAAGGCGCTGGAGGAGAAACAGTAGGGAAAAATTAAAGGAACTGCAATAATTCGTGTAAGCTTTCCAATAATGTTTCAGCGACATGCTGGGAAGACTTTTTATTATGCAGGAGTGCTTGATTACACTCTACTTCAATTCCAAGATAGTCCATTTGATTATGTTTTTTTCTTAAGCTAGTAGTAAAACCATCGGTATTCCCTTTATAGGGATAATTCTTTCTCACTTTATAGTGAGGCTGCTGATTTTTTAATATACCATGCCATGCTCTGGCAACTTCCGCTTCTCCATGCCTTTTAGGGTCGTATAAAAGTCCTATGGCGGTATTTCTTCTTACTCCATTTAACATGGGCGTAAATGAGTGGATAGCTAAATGTAAAACCTGATAGTCTTTTTTAATTAAGTTTAAAATATTTTTTTCCGTCTCCTCTCTGTAGGGTAAATAATAGTTATCTATTAATGTTTGTTTTTCTTTTTTTGCTAGTGCGCGCGTAAATTTTGAAAAGCAGCGCGGATTAGATAAACTGCGATTGCAGTCGATTAATAACCGGTTAACTTGGCTATAGGAAAAAGGAGTGTCGAGCGCTTTACTTAAGAAACGGGCAATCTCCAGAGCTCCGAAATCATAGCCTTCATGGCTCTCTTTTATCTCTTTATGCGTCGCAAATAAATGCGCATATTCTTTAGGAACTTTTTCTTGTGCGTGCTCACAACTTATCACAATACGTGTAGATTTCATGATGGCAAATACTGTTGATTTTTAATCAGGCAAAAAGCTAATTGCTCATATATATTTTTAAGCATAGAAGGAGTAATGGCATTTTGACAACTGCGTAAGATACGCTCACTTAGATTGCCATAGCGAATAATGTTCTCAATGGTAAGCTGGCTAGTTTTATCAAGACTGGGGCTTACTCTTTCTAGCAATTGTGACCAAATATCTCTAATACTCATTCTTCGTCTAGGTAGTTGCCATTGTTCAAGTATATGGCCATCCTCAACTATGGTGGTTAATCCTTCTTTTAAGGCTCTGTCATAGATTTCCTTTAAAGCACTGGTATCACAGGGTTTGTCCAAATAAAACGAGGAGGTTTCATGCCAGCTTTTTAAAACATGATGGATTAAATGCGCGATGGCAATATCAGAATTCACATTTTCCTGGGTATCTACTATACGTATTTCAATGGCATTGTAATCGAATTTCGCGATGGCACCCCGAGAGTTTAACCACTCATATTGCAAAATTTTATTCGGATCGTGCGGATCGATAGCTCGATACATAGGTTGAAGAATTTTTTCTTCATATTCTCTTTTAGAGCGGACAAATTCAGGAATAATATCGCCGCTAATCTCGGGAATGATGCGTTGATTTTGTTCATAAAAAGATAGCCTTGCATCAAGAAACCCTGTTTTTTTGCCATCCAAAATAGGCGTGCTCGCTGATAAAGCGGGAATTAAAGGCAAAATTAAACGGATTAAACTGTGTAAATGAAAGAATTCCTCATCATTTGCAAAGGGCATATTAATATGCATACTTTGTAAATTTGCCCAACCGTGGCCCTGGCAATTAAAAATCGTATTGTATTGTCTATATATTTCTTCGTTATCGTAAGGCCAGCGTTTAGTTTCAGTGTGAGGGTCCATCCATGGGTGTGCACCGGTGGGTAATAGCTTCAGATGGTGCTTTTTGAGGATAGGTTGTAAATCTTCAATAGCTTTCTGAAAATGTTCTGCCACCTGGATATTGACAGGTTTAGGCCCATTATTTTTAAGCTCTAAGACATGCATAACCAGCTCATTACTCACCGCGATATCGCCGAGCTCTGCTTGATTTACAATTTTTCCGGCTATATCTTTTAAGAGTAAATCACTTATCGGACGAACATTTAAGGTTTCGTTGTCTACTAACATGTATTCAATTTCAATACCTAATACTGAAAATAGAGAGAAGTTAGACATACCCATGCTTCCGTCGAATGCGTTGCAGAAAAACAGCCATTATTTGTTGATAAAGATTCTCACCTAATAAATCATCTTCAATGCCAAAATCTATGTTTGGATTGTCATTTACTTCAATGACATAATGCTTATCACCATGTGTTTTAATATCAACACCATACAACCCATCTCCAATAAGCCGTGTTGCTTTTAATGCTGTTTTAATAACTCCTTCGGGTACCTCATCTAATGGCACAGCGTCAGCCAGGCCTTCTTTTTCCTGGACAGAATCCCAATTGTAAATTTGCCAATGTCCTTTAGCCATATAATAACGGCAAGCAAAGAGTGGTTTGTTATCTAATATTCCTATTCGCCAATCGTAGTCGGTAGGGATAAAAGGTTGTAATAGCACTAAATCAGATGTTTTTAAAAATTGTGTTAATGATTTTTGTAATTCTTTTTCATCATCTAACTTAATGACTCCATGAGAGAAAGCGCTATCTGGCTTTTTTAATACGCAAGGAAAATTAATAGGGGGTAAAGCCTGGTCGAATTTGCTAATGAAAATAGTTTCCGGAGTCAATATTTGATGGCTGCGCATAAGCTCTGCAAGGTACACCTTGTTAGTGCATTTAACAATCGATTGTGGATCATCAATAACTACCAGATTTTCTTGGGCTGCCCGCCTGGCAAAGCGATAAGTGTAATGATCTACAGCTGTCGTCGCGCGAATAAATAATGCGTCATATTCCCCAATCGATTTGCTGTCGTTTTTGTCAATAAAATCCACATTAAGACCCAGGGTTTCGCCTACCGATACAAACAAATCCAAAGCTTTCTTATTGGAAGGGGCATTTTGCTCGGCAGGATCTATTAAAATGGCCAAATCATGGAAACGTTGCTTTTTACGCCATTGATGAAAGCGCTTTTTAGAAAAATAACTTTCAGCCGCCTGTTTCATAAAATCATAATGATGGGGAGGAAGCTCAGAAAGCGATAAGGGAATTAATTTTTTAATAGACCACTGTTTTTTCTTTTCTAGAGTAAAGCGTAATAAAGGCAAGGGGAACAAACTATGTAACTTCTTTGCTAAAGCCGCATGTCTTTTAGCCATGTTCTGGCCGAAATAAAGGCTAAGAATAAATTCATTTCCCTTTATGTCGTTTAAACTGTGTTGTATTTCTTCTTCAATTTCCTGGGATATTTGCTTTGATAAACTGGCACTCAAAACATCTTGAATGTTTAAAGCGGAAGGGATTGCCTTGTGATCTCTTGCCTGTGCTAACAAAGAGACGTAATACCCAATGGTTTGATAATTATAGGACTGG
>NZ_LR134435.1 GCF_900637865.1 Legionella adelaidensis | reverse complement strand
CAGAGGATACTAACTTATCTTTTGTTTGTGAGGAAAATTTAGGGTCGGCCACTTTTACTGATAGTACAGCTGTTAAACCTTCGCGTGCATCATCTCCGGTCGTTGAAACCTTTGCTTTTTTTGCGAAACCTTCGTTTTCAATATAGTTGTTTAATGTACGCGTTAAGGCCCCGCGAAAACCTGCTAAATGAGTCCCGCCATCGCGCTGTGGAATATTATTAGTAAAGCAAAAAATATTTTCTTGATACGAATCGTTCCATTGCATGGAGAGTTCCACTGCAATACCATCTTTGTCCCCACTCATAGAAAATACCAAGGGGCTAATCGGCGTTTTATTACGGTTTAAATGTTCAACAAATGCTTTTATCCCTCCTTCGTAACGGAAGGTATCGCCTTTATTCGTACGCTCATCCAAAAGATGAATACACACTCCAGAATTTAAAAACGAAAGTTCGCGAAGACGTTTGGCCAGCACATCATAATGAAATTCTATATTTGTAAACGTTTGGGCGCTGGGTTTAAACCAAATTTGGGTTCCTGTAGTAGTGGTTTCTCCCGTTATTGCTAATGAGGAATCCGGTACACCATGACGGTAATGCTGTTCATGTATCTTGCCATTACGGCAAATTAATAAATGCAACTCTTCAGATAGAGCATTGACTACAGAGACACCCACGCCATGTAGTCCGCCAGAGACTTTATACGAATTACTATCAAACTTTCCACCAGCATGCAGAACTGTCATGATCACTTCGGCAGCCGACCGACCCTCTTCTTTATGGATATCTACCGGAATACCACGGCCGTCATCTTTAACGGTGATTGATTCATCCGCATGAATAGTGACAAATATTTCCGTGCAATGTCCCGCTAAAGCTTCATCAATGGAGTTATCAACCACCTCAAACACCATATGATGTAGACCAGTCCCATCATCTGTGTCACCAATGTACATACCAGGACGCTTTCTTACTGCGTCTAAACCTTTTAAAACGGTAATATTGGTCGAATCATAAGTGGTATCAACGCTCATTAAATATCCTCTAAAAGGGGAAGCCAAATCAAACGATTATACCATCTTTTATGTTGTATTTATATCGGAATACAGTTATCAAAACTTGTTTGAGTTTTGGGAATCGTTTCTTTACGTATATCAATACGTTAAAAATTTTAATTACTGATTCTGAGGATATTCGAAAGAAGCATAGTAATCCTCTTCATTCTTCGAATAATTGATAAAACGACCTGACTCATTCAGTTGATAGCCGCTCCATATAGTTAACATAGGACGGGTTACCAGGCTTACGCACGCTTTTAACGCACTGACTACGGTTAATAACAATGACGCACCCGCAAGGATAAGATAGCCCATAGCCGTATTAAGATGATTATCCTGGTCGTCTTTCATTTGACTCGTTTGTATAGCTAATGCTTGTGCGCACTCAAATGTTGCAGCAACTATAAAAACTGCTGTATTTAAAGCACTGAAAAAAGGAATTAATGTCGCACCCATCAACTCATCAAGATAATCGTATTCATCAATCAAGGGTTTATCTGCTTTATTGATGAGAGCCAATTCATTAAGTATCAATGAGAGTCTTTCACTATGGGAGTTAAGTTTCCAGAAACGGAAATACTTATGTTCAACCTTTTTTTGAATCCACTGTAAATGATCACCGTAATTCTCTTGAAATGATTTTTCAGCATCGGGATGAGAGGTTTCAAAGAAAGAAAGTGGCATACATTTATCCTTTACTATTTTTGACTTAATATTCTACAGTTTTTTTCTTAAGAAAATATTAATAAAGGTCTTTTGATTCGCACTGCGAAGTTTCACGTGAAACATTTTATGAAATTTGTCCTTGAATCACATGAAAAACTTTATGATTCTGAGATAGAAGTAGTGCCGGGAGATTATTTATATTAAGTGCTGTAATAATGAACTGGCCAGGAAGTTCATTTATTGCGTCAAATAGACGAGATAGATGGGTCATATCCATTTCGGCAGCTATATCATCCAGCAAGTAAATACATTCTTTACTAATTAAATGTGCTTGCGCTAATTTTAACGCAATCAAAATGATTTTTTGCTGTCCACGGGATAATGTCAGTTTTGCTCTGGGCGGATGTGTTTCAAATAGAATGTCGGCGTTATGCGGACCCGATTGGGTATACTGACGTAAGCGATCACTTTCAAACTGTTCCTGTAATACCTCTTCTAAAGTTCTTTGACTATTTCGTTTACTCCAACCTTTAAAATAGTGAATGCTACATTCAATTGACGTAAGTTTTTTTAACCAGAGTGAAAATGATTGTTGTAGCTCTTTAAAATAGTTTTCCCGTATCTGATGTAATTTGTTTGCCAAAGTAACCAGCATTGTATCCCAAGGAAGAAATTGAGCTGCCGTACCATTTTGTCGCAGTAAACTATTACGTTGTTTTAATACGCGTCGATAATCTTTCCATAGCTGATGATAGTTAGGTTCCACGTGAAACAATCCCCAATCCAGAATAGTTCGTCTCACAGAGGGGCCTGCATCTATAATTTCAAAAATATCTTGATAGAAAAGCTGACAAGGTAAAAGAAAAGCAAGTTCACTACTGCTATAACACGGATTTTTATTAATTAATACTTTGGTCGATTGGTGTAATGATTTTTGAATACTGATTGTTTCTTCTGTGGTGGACTTACAAAAAACAGTTAATTCATTTTTTTCAATTTGAACTAACGGCGAAATTTCACGCGTTCGAAATGAATGTCCTGTGCTTAATAAATAAATGGATTCCAAAAGTGAGGTTTTTCCACTTCCATTTTCGCCAAAAAAAAAATTAAAGCGCGGATGTAATTGGATTTTTGCTAAAGAAATATTACGTAAATTATGAATATGTAAAGTATCAATAATCATATTTTCATAGGCATAATTATGTATTGATACTGTTCATACTGGGGTGACTCAACTAAGATACTTGATTCGGTGGTAGCCATGGAAAGATGTAAATTTCCTTCGGGTACATGCTGCAATACATCCAAAAGATAACTTGCATTGATACCAATTTTTAATTCTTCACCCTCTGTCTGGGCTTCCAATACCTCAATAGCTTCTTCTTGATCTTGATTATTAGCCACCAAGGTAAGTTGGTTGGTCTGCATATGCAGCATTACAGCACGCGATTTTTCGTTAGCTAAAATGATAATGCGTGATAAAGCTTTTTTTAAAATGTCCCTGTCAATAATAACTAATTTGTCTTGATTTTGGGGTATCGCTTTAACATAAGGTGGAAAGCGCGCCTCGATAAGCTTAGACAAAAATGTATATTGTGTAGTCTTTAATTTAAAATGGCTTTTACCCGCTGAGATAAGTACTTCCGCATCATTAATCGCATTTAACAAACGCAAGATTTCTTGCACGCCTTTGCGAGGCAATAATAAACGGTGATGCTGTTCATTATTTTGAATCACTTGCCGACAAATTGCCATACGATGTCCGTCAGTCGCTACAGCTGAAAGGGTATTTCCTTCAAACTCTAATAAGAGACCATTCAAAAATACCCGAACATCTTGCTGTGACATGGCAAAATGCGTAGATTGTAATAATTGAATGAGTTCACTTCGGGGAAGATTGATTTCTAATTCACTGATTTCATCTTCACTATTGGGATAGTTATCCGCAGATAAGGTTGCCAACTTAAAAGTGCTACGTCCTTCTTTTATAGTAACTCCATTATTAGCAAAACTAATAGTAGGTGTAGCGCTGTCTTCAAGAGAGCGAAAAATATCTACCATTTTTTTTGCCGGAACCGTTATTTTTCCATCAGCTTGATCGCTAACACAAGGAACAAAGCTGGTAATTTCAATTTCTAAATCCGTCGCTGTAAGCTGCAATTGATTGGGTTTTAATTGTAATAAAATATTTCCCAAAATAGGCAAAGATTGTTTTTTATCCACAGCTCCTGCTACGGTTAGTAGAGGAGTTAATAGTTCTTGTTTGCTTACACTTAATTTGAACATAGAAATATCTCTGTAAGATTTAAGAGGAAAGAATACGCATCAAATTCTTATAATCTTCCGCAAAATCACCTGCTTCCGTCACTAAGTCTTTAACTTTTCTACACGCATGAATTACCGTCGTATGGTCTCTACCACCAAAATGATCGCCAATTTCCGGTAAACTATGGTTCGTTAGTTCTTTTGCTAAAGCCATTGCCATTTGCCTGGGACGTGCGATAGAACGGCTTCTTCTTTTAGAGAGAAGATCCGCCACTTTAACTTTATAATACTCCGCCACCGTTTTTTGAATATTATCGATAGTAACCAGCTTATCCTGGAGAGCCAGTAGATCACGCAAAGCATCATTAACAAATTCAATAGTGATGGGCTTGCCAGTAAAATGGGCATTAGCAATTACGCGGCGCAAAGCACCTTCGAGTTCACGTACGTTAGAACGTATTCTTTTGGCTATAAAAAAAGCCACTTCATAAGGTAGTTCAATATTTGATAGTTCTGCCTTACTAATTAAAATGGCTACGCGTGTTTCTAATTCCGGTGGCTCCACTGCCACTGTAAGCCCCCAGCCAAACCGGGATTTTAACCGCTCTTCAACGCCTTCAATTTCTTTAGGATAGCGATCACTGGTTAAAATAATTTGCTGTTGCCCCTCTAGTAACGCGTTGAAGGTATGAAAAAACTCTTCTTGTGAACGATCTTTTCCAGCAAAGAATTGAATATCGTCAATTAATAAAGCATTTAAAGAACGATAAAACCGTTTGAACTCATTGATCGAGTTGGTTTGCAGCGCTTTTACCATGTCAGCAACAAATCGCTCGGAATGCAAATAAAGAACTTTCGCTTCGGGATTATTTTTTAAAATAGCATTACCAATGGCATGCATTAAATGCGTTTTGCCTAATCCTACACCACCATATATAAATAAAGGATTAAACGCATCTCCAGGTTTTTCCGCCACTTGCAAAGAAGCTGCTCGTGCGAGCTGGTTTGAGTTACCCTCAACGAAACTCTCAAAGATAAACTTTTTATTTAAATAACTATTTTTATAGTGATCTACACTCGTTTTGGAAGTTGTTTTGATTACCGGCGCATCATTTAAAGTGACATTTTCAGCTACAACGGCAGGAGCGGCTTTAGTACCAATTTCAATACTGACTAATTTTATAGCATCAGCACTCAATTGACCGACAAGTTCTTTAATTCTGGCATAAAAATGTTTTTTTACCCAGTCAACAACAAAACGATTTGGAGCCAATAAAGTCAGACTACTTTCATCAGCCTCAGCTTGCAAAGGTCTTATCCAAGTATTGAATTGTTGAGCGGGATACTCTTCTTTTAAAAGACCCAAACATTTCTGCCAAACATTTGCAGACACAGAGAACTCCTCAATTTGCATGGATAAAAATTTCCACATTCATCAATAGTGCCGCTGAACACTGATGCGGGCAAGAAGCGCTGCAGATTAGCTTAGAATAAAACATTCTTTACGCGGGAATACAGGCACGTAAGGAAGGATTATATCTAAATAAAAAGAAAATGCGTAGACCTAAAGCGAGGAATTTGCCTCAAAACCAGTAATAAAATCAAGTAAAGTTAAATGAGTCAAAGTAGTCTTGATGCACAATAGCAAGATAAATTTCTTTATAAATAATCAGCTGAAGTAAAACCCTTGATTTTATCGGATGGCCTTTAATTAAAATATAATCCTTCTTATTAAGAAAGGTGTGGATAAATTATCAGTTTATTAGAAGTTGGAAGAGGATAAATAGTACTACGCTATCTAATTGAGAAAGTTATACCATTAATCCTCTATGGTAGTTAAGTGCTTATAAACAACCAAAAATCCCCTTTAACTAGTTGAAATAATATATTTTTTAAAAACAATCCACAGTAAAAAATTTACTTATAATAAATAACAAATTTATTTTTCTATTTTATTTTTATTATTAGCGAATAGAATAAATTGCAACCTCTTTTCTAATAGACCTAAAAATGCCAATTCATGTATTGATCGTTTGACAGTGGCTGCAAATTTTTTTATCATTGCCAACCTTTAAAAATTTTACTGTAGGTTCATCATGAAACGCACATTTCAACCAAGTAATCTAAAGCGTAAACGTGATCATGGGTTTCGTGCACGTATGGCTACCCGTGCTGGTCGTATCGTTCTAAAACGTCGCAGAGCCAAAGGTCGTAAACGTTTATCTGCCTAAGTGTATGGTTTTGACAAAACACGTCGCTTATTAAAAAAAAGCGAATATGATTACGTGTTTCAGCAAGCTAAAAAAATGGTGACCTCTGAGTTTATTGTATTGTATCGCGATAATGAAAAGGGTTATGCACGGCTTGGACTGGCTTTGTCAAAAAAAGTAATACCTAGAGCGCATGAACGCAATCGTATAAAGCGCTTATTGCGAGAAACATTTCGCACTCAGCAACTCTCAAGTGTTGATATAATCGTGTTGGGTAGACCTGGAGTTGCCTTAGTACAGAATTCAATACTAATCGCCAAATTGAGTAAAGTATGGGAAAAGTTAAAGCAATTACCAGGAAATTAGTATGTTTTCCTATTAAGCTTTACCAGTACTTACTCAGCCCGTTTATTAAACCAAGTTGTCGCTTTTACCCCAGTTGCTCGCATTATGCTGAACAAGCTATAGGGCATTTTGGAGTGTTTAAAGGATTACGGCTTGCACTATTGCGTATTTTACGTTGCAATCCGTGGTCAAAAGGTGGATTTGATCCTGTATTACCTAATGATGAGAAAGAGTAATGGATATTAAACGAGTCGTATTATTTACCGCTTTAGCGCTGGTCGTTTATTCGTTGTGGACGAATTGGCAAATTGATTACCCTCCCGCTAAACCCATGCCTGCCTCGGTGGTAAAAAATGATACCCAACTTTTACCGCATACAGAAGAAGAGCAGTCTACTTCATCCATGCCCACTGCTATGGATACGACGCCGAAGCAAACAATAGAAGTTAAAACGGATGTTTTAAATTTAGCAATTGATTTGCAAAATGGTGACATTGTTAGTGCTCAACTACTAAATTATCCTGTCAGTACCGAACAAAAAGATAAACCGTTTACTCTATTAGAAGATACACCAAATGCTCGCTATGTCGCTAACAGTAGTTTGTTCGTAGTGCAGGATAATAAAACTTCCACGGTTGACCCTAACTTTACTGCTGAAAAAACGGTTTACCAATTAAATCCAGGTGAAGATCAATTACAAGTAGTACTCAAAGGAAAAACGAGTGAGGGTTTGGCAATTGATAAAATTTTCACTTTAACTAAAGGAAGTTATTTAATTCAAGTTCACTATCAAATAGCCAACGAAGGAAGTTCTCCTTGGAAAGGTTATATGAATACCCAGTTGTTGCGTACCTCTCCTACAGAAGACAAGTCAAGTATGTTTCATATAGGTTCCTATACTGGTGCTTCTTACTCAGTGCCGGGGGAACAACGTTACAAAAAAGTCTCTTTTAAAGACATGACAAAGGATAATCTTGAAGCAGAATCCAAAGGCGGTTGGGTTGCCATGCAACAGCATTATTTCCTTAGTGCCTGGGTTCCTAATCAAGATGCAAAAACCCGTTTTTATACCCGGTATTTAAATGGTGATTATTCCATTGGTGCGGTTTCTCAACCGGTTACCGTAGCTCCTAACGAAAAACAGCAAGTAGGGTCACAACTTTATATTGGCCCAGAAGATACTGCCACTCTAAAATCCATCGCTCCCGGGCTTGATTTAACCGTTGATTATGGTTTGCTATGGTTTGTTTCCTCCATTCTTTTTTCGGTGATGAAGGCTATTTATTCTTTTGTGGGTAATTGGGGCTGGTCTATTGTCTTGGTTACTGTATTAATTAAATTAGCTTTCTACCGTTTATCAGCCACAAGCTATCGCTCTATGGCAGCAATGCGTAAATTGCAACCAAAGCTTCAATCTTTACGTGAACGTTACGGTGATGATAAAGCAAAAATGAGCCAAGCTACCATGGAACTTTATCGTCAAGAGAAAGTAAATCCCTTAGGTGGCTGTCTACCTATTATTATTCAAATCCCGGTATTTATTGCTTTATATTGGGTGTTAATTGAAAGCGTAGAATTGCGCCAAGCCCCTTTTATTTTTTGGATAAAAGATTTGGCAGCAGCTGATCCTTATCATGTTCTTCCCATTATCATGGGAGCTACTATGTTGATTCAGCAACGTTTAAATCCAGCACCACCGGATCCGACACAAGCAAAAGTGATGATGTTTTTACCCATTCTTTTCACGGCATTATTTTGGAATTTCCCTGCTGGATTAGTGCTTTATTGGATAGTTAACAACGCATTATCTATCCTGCAGCAATGGTATATCACTAGAAAATACAGTGATGATAAACCTAAAAAAAAACTGGTAACCGTTAAATAATGCACGATGAGACCATAGTCGCTATTGCTACTCCACCTGGACGAGGTGGAGTGGGAATAGTACGTGTGTCAGGTGCTTGTTCCTTAAAAATAGCTCATGAAATAACCCGGCTTACAACTATTAACCCTCGCGTAATCCATTATTGTTCGTACTTTAATAAAGAAAAAACACTCATTGATAAAGGGTTACTTTTGTTTTTCAAGGCACCGCATTCATTTACCGGGGAAGACATAATTGAATTTCAAGCGCATGGGTCCCCGGTAGTATTAGATTTACTTTTGCAAGAATGTATTAATTATGGCGCTCGACTGGCTAAACCGGGGGAGTTTTCTGAGCGTGCTTTCCTTAATGATAAAATTGATTTAACCCAAGCCGAGGCGATTGCGGATTTAATTAATGCGAGCTCACAAACGGCTGCACGTTTAGCGGTAAATTCTTTACAAGGTGAATTTTCACAAAAAATTCATCATCTCAATGAAAAAATCATTCATTTACGCCTGTTTGTAGAAGCCGCAATCGATTTTCCTGAAGAAGAAATTGATTTCTTAAATGATGGCAAAATTGCCAATTTATTAAATGAAGTAATACAAGAATTGCAACACATAATTACCAATGCTTCACAAGGTGTAATGATTAGAGAGGGACTTTCTATTGTTATTGCAGGTAGACCGAATGCTGGTAAATCCACACTTATAAACAAACTCGCTGGACGTGATATCGCTATAGTAACGGACATTGCCGGTACTACCCGTGATGTGATGCGCGAACATATCCTTCTTGACGATATACCTCTACATATTATTGATACAGCGGGTTTAAGGGAAAGTGATGATCCTGTGGAAATAGAAGGTATAAAACGGGCATGGCAGGAGGTTTCTAAGGCAGATTGCGTTTTACTAGTCATTGATAAAATAGATAAAGAAAAACCAGAAAAATTAAGTAAAGAAATTCGCAATGCCTTACCGATTGACGTCCCCATTATTCATATATTTAATAAAATTGATAAATTACAAGAAAAGCCACATACAAAAGAAAATACCATTCATTTATCAGCAAAGTCAGGCGAAGGAATTGAGCTATTAAAAGAAAAAATAAAAGAAGTTGTAGGATATCAACCTACTGAAGGCCATTTCCTGGCGAGACGCCGCCATATGCAAGCCTTGGAAAAAGCCTGTAATTTATTATTAAATGGCCAAAAACAATTAGAATCTCATAAAGCAGGCGAGCTGTTAGCAGAAGATTTACGCCTGGCTCACCAATCTCTTTGTGAAATTACAGGAGAATTTACTTCAGATGATTTGTTAGGGGTTATTTTTTCAAGTTTTTGTATTGGCAAATAAGTCACCGAGAAAATAATGAAAATCAGTATAAAAAAAGTAAATACAAAGGAAGAAATTAATCAGTGCTTACATATCCGCTTTAAGGTTTTTGTGCAAGGCCAGTCAGTGCCTTTAGAGGAAGACCAAGACGGAAGGGACTTCTTGGAGTCAGAACATTTTTTATTGCGCATACATCAAGAACCTGTAGGGACTGCAAGAATTCGTTATTTAGCAGACACGGCAAAAATTGAACGCGTTGCCATTTTAAACTCTTACCAGGGGACGGGTTTGGGAAAACGCTTAATGGAAACAATTCTCGATTATCTCAAAAGGGAAAAAAAAGTTGCTTATGCCAAGCTTGGCGCTCAAACCCATGCTATTCCCTTTTATGAAAAATTAGGGTTCATCATTTGTAGTGAAGAATATTTAGATGCGGGTATTTCTCATAAAGATATGAAAATTAGCTTGTAATACCACATTTCCAGAAATTTTTTGCATAGTAGAAATTTCTTGGTAAAAAACATCTTTTTAAATCATCCTCGCTATGAGCCAACTGTTTTTTTAAAGATTATTTATTTTCGCTAATGAAATAACTGAATCTGCTTTTTCAATTGTTTCCTGGCGATGAGCAATGATTATTTGTGTAATTTGTAATTGGCGTAAGGATTCACTAATTTTATGCTCGTTTTCTCGGTCTAAATGACTAGTCGCCTCGTCTAAAAAAAGAATTTTAGGTTGTCGATACAATGCCCTGGCTAAAAGAATACGTTGCTTTTGCCCTCCTGAGAAATTTGATCCCATTTCTCCTATGAGAGTTTCATATCCCATGGGTAAAGAAGAGATAAAATCATGGATACAAGCAATCTGCGTTGCCGAATATACCTTTTCAAAGTCAATATGCTCGTCAAAGAAAACAATATTTTGAATAATCGAACCACTGAGTAATAGATCTTCTTGCATAACTGCTGCTGTCAGTTGGCGATAATTTTCCAGACCAAATGTAGTTAAAGGATAATGATCAATATAAATTTCACCTTCCTGGGGTACTAGTAAACCCATTATGATTTTAAGAAGCGTAGATTTCCCACATCCAGAAGGCCCAACAATAGCTACTTTTTCACCAGCATGAATACGCAGGTTGATTTTGCGCAAGACCCATGGCTCATTGGTTTGGTATTTAAATGAAATATTTTTAAGATGCAAAGAGCCGTGTGTTTTATCCTTTTGCCCGCACCCCTTCGTAATGACTTCAGGCGATTGTAAAACTATATCACTCAGACGCTGCAGTTGGATTGAGATTAATTTATATTCCATCATACTGCGAATAAAAGCATGCATCTTATTTACGAATAATAAGCGGTAAGACAAAAATGCAATAAGCATGCCAACAGAAAACTGATTGGAAATAACAAGAGAAGCGCCTAAACATACTACCAATATATATTCAATTTGCGATAAGAATTCGTCGCTAACTTGTGCTAAAGCTTGAAATTTTTCTATCTTGATATCTGCATTTAGCGATTTAATAAAAAAACCACGCCATAAAGAAAATCGCAATCGTTCCTTTAAAAATGTTTTGATAGGTAATATGGCATGCAAAGTTTCCAAAAATAGAGTTAGTGATTTCGTATGATAATGAATCGAAGCTTCTGATTGTTTTTTTACATACTGATATGAACTATAGCGAATGAAAAGAGTTACCATTAAAAATAAAAAAACAAAACTAGACAGTAACGTACTATATAAAAGCATGACCAAAAAATTAATAATAATCATTAATCCATTAAGCGACGTACTGATAAAATCAGTACTCAATTTTTTCTGAATTTCTTGTATGCCTTGAAACTTTGTATGGAGGTCTCCTTTACTTCTTTTTTCAAAAAAATCGAGGGGTAGTTTTAATAAATGCCTCACGATATTTGAGGAGAATTGTTCGGTAAGGTTTTTGCTAATGTAAATAACCATATTCCCACGTGTATACTCGGTGAAAGCTTGAATAAATGTTAAAATTAAAAAGCCAAAAGCAATGGCATACAAGTTACTTTTTTCATTCATATCTACTACATTGTCAGTGACATATTGAATAAACAGCGGGTTAATAAGAGTAAACACTTCCAAGGCTAGAGAGAGTACTAAAAGAAAAACAATAAATTGATTAATCCCTGTAATCGTTTTTAATAAAGAAAATAAGCTTAATTTATTTTTATCCCGAATTTTTTGAAAATCTTCCGATTTGTTAACTTCCAGGATAATGCCGGTAAATGATTGAGATACTTCCCTCCACGTATAACGTCGAGCACCAGTAGCAGGATCGTGAATAACAATGTAGTTTTTGCTTACCTTTTTTAGCACTACAAAATGATTTAGATTCCAATGTAATATTGCCGGGGTTTTTATTAAATGCATTTCTTCAAGAGGAACTTGTAAAGCCGTACTGGAAAATCCCAAGGTTTCAAAAAGTGATATTAACTCAGACAAGGTACTGCCTTTAGAAGAAGTGCTTTTGATTTTTCGTAAGGTATAGAGATCTAATTCATGACCCCAATAATTACTTATCATTGCCACACAAGCATGACCACATTCTGCCCGCTCATCTTGTAAAACGAGCGGTAGCTTTTTTTTTCGCTCTCTAAATAAAAAATTCAGATTCATGCTATCCATAAAATAATTCTCCATAAAATCCATACAATGGATCTAAAATCCACTGCCATAATTTGCGTTTGCTTCCAACAATAACTGCTGTGATAGTCATACCATGTTGAAGTAATGTGGGTTTGCCATAAAGGTTTAAATAAGGTCGGTCAAGGGTGGCAATGACTTTATAGTAAGGACCGTCTACAGTTATCGGTTTATCTTCATCCGTACTCAAAAAAATGGTAGGAGAAATATCTCTGATTTGGGCTTTTACACTACCAAAATGCTGATACGAAAATGCATCTAAACGAATACGAACCGATGCATTTTTTTTTAAAAATCCAGCCTGTTGTGCAGGGACATAGAGTTCAGCAATTAATTGTGAATCTTTAGGAATAATTTTGGCTAAGGGTTTGTTATTATTTACAAATTGACCTGTTTGATAATTTGATAAAGCCGATAACGTACCGCTAATAGGAGCACTTATAATATAACTAAGCTCTTTTTTGTGATTTAATATTTGTAACTGCACCATAGAAAGCGATCGTATTAAATTTAAAATTTCCTCTTTTTTCAGGTCATAAGATTCTTTAGAAACAAAATGTTTTTTTAACAAATTTTTTAATGAAGAAAGATGCTTTTTTTTATAAGTAATTTCTTTCTCAAAGTTTTGCTTATTTATTAATAATTGCTGTAAAACCTCATCTGTTTTTTCTTGATAGCGCGTTTGGATAACAAAAAGTGGTTCTCCTTTTTTTACATGTCCTCCTCTTTGATGAAAACATTGAGAAATTATTCCTGGACGTGGAGCATATATGGATGCTGTACCAGATGCTGAATTTAAAAATCCTTTAACAATATGTTTTTCGGCAAATTCTCCAGAAATTAATAATAGAAATATTAAAAATACAAGTGTACAGATAAAGAATATTGAAACACGGAGATGAAAGGGCGTATTTATAAGTACTATACCAATAGATTGCATTTTTTGATGTTGGAGAACTTCCTGCCTGAAAAGAGTGTGGGGTTCCATATCACTTCCGCTTCTTCTTGATGCCGCATAGGTTGGGCCGACGGGCCCAACAAAGAATGTAGATTTAAATTATCAGGTGGCCAATCTAGATGTTTTTAACCAATTCTCCCAGGCAGCTAAATCATATTCCCCATATTCTTTCCCACTCAGTTGGCGCAGAACCATATAGGCTGGATTGTGGTTATTTATTTGTTTTAGTGCCAGTAGTTCCAGGAGCTTACTTCCACCTTCTTTAATAATTATTTCTGCCGATGGTTTTGATTGGGCCAAGTGAAATAAAACCAATAGTGCTTTATTTCTGTCGGTCACAATTGGGGAATTTAAAAGACTTAAATAAGGGCGAGGATCTAAATCATTTACTTTTACTTTTTCTAAAGTGGTTCCTATGATGCGCATAGCCATATTTCGCACCTCTTCATTACCATCATTAACCGAAAGACTAGCTAAATGAATAATCTCTTGGGGGTCGGGAAAGAACCCAATAAGGATAAGCGCTCCAGTTTTACGGTGTGGAATGGATGACTCTTTTAATACTTCAATAATGTAGTTTTTGTTGTGAGAAATTGCGTCATAGAATTGCTGTTTATATGGTTTTAATTCCTTGCTTGCGAATCCCCATAGACAATGAAAAGCCTGACAGTTTTGATCTTGGACGAGTTTATTATTTACAAATAATAAACCACCGGTCTGATAATAATTTTGTGCTTTTTCTATGATATCGTCTTTATTTTCCACTATTTCATTTAAATATTCGGGACCGAAATAATTAAAGCGCTCGGGAGTTTCTCGACTAATTACTTCAATAGTAGTGTTAAGTTTTCCTGGAGCGTAGTAAACCGAAGCAAAACCCACATACAAAAAACCATATAATCTTCTAATTTTTTCGCTAAGTAGTATTTTATCCGTGAGTAACTTTTCTAACTCTGACTGTTCTTTTTTAGTTAAGTTTGGCTCAATCATTAGTTTGTGACTTTTCTCTTCTATTTCACTTATTTGTTTACGGAACTTTAAAATTCCCGCATCAAAATTTTTATTTCGTTCTCCATAAATATCTACCGTGGTTTCCGCAAAAACATGTAAAGAAAAGACAATCCCCAAAACAACTAAAAATGATTTCATCTATATTTCCTTATAGAGGTAAGTTATGACTATTAAGATCCACATGGTGCTTCAAATTTTCTAATACCATTTCTCCCATTTGGCAGCGATATTGCTCAATGGAGTGATTTGTTCTATCTGTTATTCCTGTTGTCACTTTTTTATTTTCCATAAAATCGACAAATGTATTTAACATAGGAATCTCAGGACACAACTCTTCTATCCATAAAAATTGGCCTTGCTCATTTACTTCTAAAAAAACATATTCGTTTTCCGGGGTAACAATGAAATCTAAAGAACCTGTTTCTAACCCCATTTTTTTCATAAAAAAGTTTATTTTTTCCTCCAGTTCTTTAGGTAATAAATAAAGCTCAACCCGCATGTCTCCATTGCTTATCGCACGCCAATCAATCTGTCCTTCTTTATGTGCTTGTGAATCTAACTTGGCGGCGATGATATAATCACCAAAACAAGTAATTCGTAGCTCATATTTTTTTTGTAGTTGCCTTTGATAAATACCCGGAGTTAATTGCAAGGCTTGGTCGTCAGGTAAGTCAAGCAAGTCAACTTTGGTGGTATAAGATATCTTTATTTGATCCGGCTCGAACCAAAAATTCGAACATAGCGGTTTATAAATCACCCCATGATTTATATGTGCAGTAATAAATTGGCGAATTTCCTGCGGATTGTTTGAAAATAAGGACACCGGAATTTTTAATCCTACGGAGTCAGCCGTTTTTAATTGCAATAGTTTGGAGTTCGCGCGAGTTGCAGCTTCTTTGTTATTAATCCACCAGGCGTTGGGAGCGAGATTATAGGTTATGCCTTCGTAGAATAAATAATTTTCACGCGTAATGAATTTATAATCTTCGGGATGACTAAGGTTTTTAGGAATGTAGGGTCTTCTAACTCTACGCCACCACACCACGTCGTAATGGTTTTCATGGTAATGAGAAAGTTTATCGGAATTAAACCATTCATAGGTACCATTATGAATAAAAACAGAATTTATTTGTCGGGTAGGGTGATCAGCTAAATATAAAAAGCGTACCTTATGTCCTTTTTCCTCTAAAGCTAGTTTTGCTAGGATAGCGTGTGTGTCGTCAGGTTCTGTGGCAATTAAATAATTCATTATAAATCCCTTATTAAAAAGGCACGCAAAATGCGTGCCTGAATTAGTCTCAACCTCAAAAATCAATGGAGTAGTCAACTATTCCATCGAAAGAATTAAGGGCCCCGTTACCAGAAACCTGTACGCTAGGTCGATGGCATATACCCGCACCGCCTGCTATTTTTTGCATTTCTGCAGAGCTTAATGTTTTGGCTAACTGATAAGCCATAACCCGATTTTTGTTATCTTTCATTTGTTCTCCATTTGTGTTGGCTTTAGCTTTAATTCCATTTAAACCCAAAGCTGGACTTGTTATGTTTCTTCCCTAAACCTAGAAATCCATTCCCTGATCGCCGCAGCTATCTTTACTGCGCTCCTTACCGGTTAAGGTGGGGGAGCAATAAGCGGTAAAATAAGAAGGGTTAGCCCCTCCGGCTATATCTTCCAAATCCTTTTTTCTCTCCACTTTTTTTGCCAATTGATAAGCCATTACTCTTTTATGTTTCATAATAATTCCTTGTTAAACATCACTGGGCGCATCGTCGATAGAGTCAACCGTGCGCGGGTTAAAGTTGGTCCAATACCGGGTCGCTTGGTAGGTTAACAAGCAACCCCCGGCAATAGAGGTCAGATTTTTGGTATTTACTTGCTTTGCAAGTTGGTAAGCGAGTACACGCTTGCAATTCTTTTCCATTTATTCTCCTTATGGTTTCCATACTGCGAGGAAAAATATAAGAGAAAAAACGGATGCTATTAAGCACTGCCCGGGGGGATTGTGTTGCTAACTAGCGCATGCTAGAAAATTTGGGGGGGATCTTTGCTTACGCCATAGTCTAAACTTAAATAGGAAACAAGGAGCAAGGATATGCATGCAATATGGTCTGGTTCAATTAGTTTTGGTTTGGTGAGTATCCCCGTTAAATTAGTAAGTGGTACGGTTGAGGTTAAACCAGGTTTTAATTTAATCCGCAAAAGTGATGGATGCCCAATTAAGTACACACGCGTTTGTCGAGAGGATGGCAAAGAGGTTTCCATGGAAGAAATTGTAAAAGGGTATCAATACAAAGAAGGGGACTATGTCTTGCTGGAGCCCGAGGATTTTGAGGCGGCTAATATTAAAAAAACACATACAATAGAAATTGAACAATTTGTAAAAGCAGAAGAAGTAAATTCTATTTTTTTTGAGAAGCCTTATTATTTAGAGCCAGAAAAAAGTGGCTTAAAAGCCTATTCTTTATTATGTGAAGCACTCAAAGAAACAAAGATGGTAGGTGTAGGTGAATTTGTTTTACGCAATAAAGAGGCTTTGGCCATCATAAAGCCTTATGGGAATTTAATTGTCTTGGAAAAATTAAGATATGCCGAAGATATCCGCGACCCGCATAATTTAAAACTACCGGATGCAAATCTAGTGAGTAAGGAAGAATTAAAAGAAGGAATTAATCTGATTAAGAAAATGACAAAAAAGTTTAAACCCGATGAATTTCACGATAATTATATTGATGAATTAAAGAAGATTATTGATGCAAAAATAAAAGGTAAAAAAGTAGTCACCCCGAAAGTTAGCAAAAAAGAAAAACCCGAAAAAATTGTGGATATTATGTCCCTATTGAAAGAAAGTATAAAGAAACAAGCCTCCTGATTTGCCTGGTTATTCCACACGTTAATAATTTTTAAAATTTCTTTACGCGCAGCTTTGCTGTAACCTTATCTGACCTAGCCCTGGCAGGCTTTTTGACATCAATCTCATTTTTATCAAATTCTTTCTATTTACTTTGCTTTAAAAATTGCGGAAAGTTAAATAATTTTATTGTAAGGACACATAATGGATAAAAGGCAATTTTTGTATTTACTCACCCTGTCTGCCATTTTACCTGCCAATGTTGGAAAAGCTGCTTCCAATAACATGCTCCCTGTAAACAATAAAGAATATTCCCTTATCCAAAACGCCACCGTCATAGGTCATTTAAACTCTCAGAAGATAATTTCCTTTAGAGCATGGGTCAAATTGAGAAATGAAAAAGATTTAAAAAGACTGGCTGAAGAAATCTATGACCCCAAGAGCTCTAAATATCAACATTTTTTAACCCAAACAGAATTTGATAAACAATTTAGTCCTTCCCCAAAAGTTTTACATCAACTACAAAAATATTTTCAACGACAAGGGTTGCAAGCTGAGATAGAGGAAGGGGATATTCAAGTCACGGGTACTGTAAACCAAGTTGAAAAAGCCTTAAAAATCGGCATTAACGAGTATAAGTATCAGCAAAAAACAGTTTATGCGAACACATCAGCCCCTCTGCTGCCCGCTTTTATTGCTAAGCATATAACTGGAATTAGCGGCTTAAGTAATATCTCCCATGTTGAACCGAAATATAGAAAGATAGATAAAACCCGATTGATAGGCGAACCGCATACTTTGAACTTTGAGTGGACGCCCCCTTACCTTCCTTCTGCCATTCCCACAAACATTTCAACTATTGCTGGTTTTAGCGGCGCTCATTTACGTCTTGCTTATGATTTAGATTACGTAGCCCCGGTTAACGGCGTGACCATTGATGGATCAGGGCAAACGATTGTAATTATTGATGGGTGCGGGTTGCTCACTAGAGATGAGATTCGAGAAATAGCAAATCGTTATAATCGCGTAAATAACCTACCGTTATTCGTTGATAAAATAAATTTTAGAGTCGTACAATCTGATGGGCAGGATTACCAAAATAATTGCCCTACTTTAAATGGTTGGGATGACGAAATTATGTTGGATATTCAGTCTACCCACACGGTTGCTCCGGGTGCCAACATTGTTTTAGTAATGACTAATAATGTTGATAACCGTGACGTTAAAAAAGCGATGGATTACATCATGAACCACAATTTTTCAGTGGGGGGTTTTTCAAATGCTTATGTAGTATCTAATAGCTGGGGAGATACCTCTCTGGAAACACAGAGTGAGTTCCTGGAGAGTACGTATTTAAAAGCCTCTACTCGTGGTTTAAGCGTTAATTTCGCTGCAGGAGATTGCGGAGATCAAACGTATAATAGTAGTTGGACTTGCACTGAAGTATCGAACCAACCAACTGTTGAATACCCAGTGAGTTCTCCTTATGTCACTGCGGTGTCCGGGACCAGTCTTTTTGTAGATAATTCTTGGAATTATGCATTTGAAGCGGGTTGGGGGACACGCATAGGTAGCGCATTTTATTCAGGAAGCATGGGTGGAATAAGCAGGCGGCTTAACACGTTACCTGTTTGGCAGGCATCCATCAGTGATTTCGAAGTAGGCGGGTATAGTGGTACGGTAACTAGCAACCCGTATAATAATACTGGACGCGCTTTACCTGATATAGCTATGTTAGCGGATGCTTATACCGGCTTAAATATATATGTAAATAAAAAAGGGGCTACTCTTACTTACGGAGGAGCTAGCTTGTCCACCCCTCTTTTTTCAGGAGTTTTAGCTTTAGTAAACCAAGCGCGTTCTGTTAAAGCAGGAGGCAGGCAAAATCCTATTGGTCAAGCTGCACCCTACTTATACCTAAATAATGAGCAATTACTCGCGACCCAGGCTATACGGTTAGTTGTTCCTCCCCATTTAATTATTTCTGGCGCCCAAAAAGTGGAAGGGTCTGGCCCCAAATCTGCCTTCAAACTTCTGGTGAATTTTGAAGGGGAAGAGGAGGTGATTACATTTGGCTGGGACTCTTCATTACGTATAACCGAAAATCAATTTTGGAATGATGTGGTAGGAGTGGGTTCACCTAATATTCCGAATTTTGTACAAGTGATGACAACTATTTAATTGTAGGGGCAGGGATGAGAAAAAGGATTAACAGAATTGTTTTGGTTTTTTTTAGTCTATGTTTTGTAAAAATACTTTTTGCCGCTCCCGTATTTACCCTTACACCGCTCACTTCCACCTCTTTTCAAATAACAGTACGCGAATCCGTTACGGTAAAATATTTAGTACAAAATCAATCCAGGAAAACCCACACGCTCGTTCTAAGCCCTATTGCTGGAGTTACCCAAAATACTACTACCGGCAATTGCTCCTCACATTTTACTTTGAAATACAAGGAGTATTGTATTTTAACCCTTCAAATTAGTGGTGCTACGATGCAACGTTCCATTTTTGGTGGGCCTGCCGTTTGTCAACAGCTGCCGAATGGCTCGCCGGGCGCTCTTTGCTATCAACCATCTTCTGCGAATGTCTTAAATATTTCTTTAATCCCTATTAATTCCTATATTTTGCAAGCTACCACAGGCGGGCACGGAACTATATCTCCTAGTGGAAGGGTTTCAGTAGAGAGAGGAAATAGCGTTACTTTTACTGCGAGACCCGATAGTGGGTATATTGTTTTAAAGTGGCTGGTAGATGGAAAAGTTGTACAGCAAGGAGGAACCACATATACCTTAGTATCTGTAAAAGCTAATCACACCATAAAAGTAATTTTTGTGAGAGCCGCTCTCTACGTTTGTGGAGAAAACGGGAAAATCTACTTCTCAATTAATGGTGGTTACACCTGGAATGCAACCACAATGAATCCTGCAGCTTCTCCTGTTAATGGTATTTATGCTACGGCAGAGATTATTTACGCTGCAGTCGATAATGGTTTCGTCTATTACTCTATAAACAATGGGGCTACCTGGATTGCAACCACCTCTCCTGACGGAAGCGCGGTCAATACCGTATTTTTAATGGGTAGTGTTTTATATGCGGGTACCGACAATGGTTTTGTCTATTTTTCGACGGATAATGGAACAAATTGGACTGCTACCACGGCTCCTGATGGTAGCGCAGTCAATTCAATATTTGTGACAAGTGACGGACTATATGCAGGAACTAACAATGGCTCCGTATTTTTATCAACCAATGGCGGCACAACCTGGCTTGCTATTAACGGAGAACCTGACGGTAGTGCGATCCGAGGTATTTTCATAAGCAATAATACGCTGTATGTAAATACCTCGGATGGCTTTGTGTACTCTAGTGTGTCCTTAATCGGTGGGGGAAGCTGGACTTGGATTGCTCAAACAGTCTATAGCCTTTTTGTAAGCCCGAATGATGATAGGTTGTACGCTGCTACAAAAAATGGATTTGTCTATTATGTAAGTGAAGGCGATGAATTAGGGTTTGTAGATTACACTCAGCTAAATGCCCTGTTCGTCATTTAAAATGAAGGAAATATATCCGAAGATTATGTTAAAAAAGCTACGTACCTTTTTAATTATTTTGTTATGGCTGTCGCTTGGTTTAGCCCCGCTTGCTTTGCTTTCTTATGCTTGTTATGCCGGCTTGTGTGGGGGTGCTGAGGCAGCTGAGATTGGAAGGTTGGGCTGGATGATTTCTTATTTTGGATATTTTTCTTGGATTTATCCGATAGTAGTGTTTGCCTGTCTTTATGCATCGTATGTTAATAAGGAAAGAGCATTTAAATTCTCCATTTTTCTGCTTATCCTGCCCTTATTTCTCACATTGCCGCTGATTTACATCCAAGAGCAAACTCATAAAATCCACTTAAAGCACGAAGCGCAGCAGACTTACTATTATTCAATCCATGCCAATGATTTTGTCTGCACCCCGCATCAATTTATACGCATAAGCAATAATGATAACCCGCAGTATTCTTTCTTTGAGAGCAGCGAAGGGCCATACGGCGAAGGATGGGCCGTTTCAGTGGCATATTCCACTGAGGAATTATTGGCTTTATTAAAAAATAAAAATATTTCTCTTTCCCAGTGTAAAACCAAAGCAGGAAAAAATTTAGTCTTATAGAGTATCACTTGAAACCCTCCTTTGTAGGTCCTACACTCATTTAAAAAGGAGAAAAAAATGAAGCGCGAAGTAAAGCCTTATCGTAGATTGTATCGTTCAAAGCGGGATCGCATGATTGCTGGCGTGTGCGCAGGTCTTGCGGATTACTTTAAAATAGATCCTACCTTGGTTCGTCTTCTTTTTGTTATTTTCTTGCTCGCGGGAGGCTCGGCTTTCCTCGCTTATATCATTTTATGGCTAGTGGTTCCTGTGGATCCGCAGGAATAAGACTGTTACTCAGGATTCATTCTGCAAAAAATAAATGCAAAAAATGCTTGTGGAGCGCATTCGGTTGAGGTATGATTTTTTGACGTTTTGTGTTTTTTTGGTGCTGTGATGCCTAATGAGAAGCAATATAGTTTTTTTCTGGAAGATAAGCGACGTTTTTTCAATGATATTCCCATGGGCGAACACCCTTTTCAAGCGGTAGCTTTTCAAACGGCAGACAAACAAGAACTCACAGCAGCAAATTTGAATTTACTGGAAGAAGAATTTAAGCAACTTTTTGCAACCATTTCAGACCTTAATTCCGAGGCTTATTGGTTATATTGCTATTATTGCGCCCAATTATTGGCTAATTATTACGATGCCTACGGAAAGCATGAACAAGCACGTACCTATCAAAAAATAGCTAATGGCATATATTTGGCGTCTACTTCTCCTGAATCGCATTTAGATGAAGATATTTCTTTTCGCAGTTATATAAAAAACAAGATTTCCGCCGGGGTGCACGAGATGATCCACACCCCTTTTCACGTTTCCAAAATAAAAAGTTGGGTTTCATTAGTTAATATAACCCGTTTACAACTTGTCTTCTCACGCATTGCGACGGGTCAAATAATCAAATATGCAAATACGCAACAATGGATTGGCAAACTAAATCAGTTAATGCATCTTCATCTGGATTCGGATGCAATGATTGCCAAGCTTAACTCTGCCAATGGCCTATTTAATTTTTTAAGTGTCGGCTTATTTGCAACCCGGTTTATGTTGAATGCTGCTATGCTTTTAAAGCACCTCTGTTTCCCCGGCACGGAAGAAAGCAAGGTTTCCCTTCTACAACGTTTCCGCAATGAAGTGGCAAAACGTCATTGTGAGGGACTAAATGATGCGGTATGGGGCACGGTAAATCTTATCGCTAATTTTAATTGGGTTTCTGCGAGTACCGGAAATACGCTTATGTCCTGCTTTTTGTTCTTCGACGTTTCTTTATTAGTTTATCGTAGACAATTAGCCAAAAGCGCTTATGAGATAAAAAGAAGCCAGTATCTTGATGAAATAAAGCAAATTGAAGAATTAATTGGGCTAACAGAAGGAGAGGATGCTGCTGCCCTAGATGAGCAGTTAAGAGTAACCCGAAATCAATTACAAAAACTAGAAGATACCTGGCAAGGCTCCTCTGCTAATTTTAATTGTAATATTGCCGCTGCGGTATTATTGATGAGCGGTTTTACGGCTTCTTTATTGATAAGTGCCCCAGCAGCCGGCCCTATTTCATTTTTTGTTTGTACGATTGCTGTAGCAATGTATCTCTCCGCTGATCTTTATGGCAATTACAAAGAAAAATGTGTTCCTGTTGAAAGATCACGCCGATTGGGCCTTTTTAACGCGAACCAGGAACTAAAAGAAATACAAGAGGCAAAAAGTGCTTTCACCACCAGTATGGTGAAAAATACCTTAATGCCCATGATTTTTCTGGCCACATTTTCCGCTTCTGCTCCGGCGGCAGTTGCTCTTTTTTGTTTGTATGTGGGATATGAGTCGTACAAAGGCTTTCAAGCCCAGCATCCCAAAAAAGATCCTGCTCCTGATAGTGTAGACGTAACTACGGGTGTTTCTCCACAGATGTAATTTGGCGACTCCTCTGCATAAGGCAGAGGAGTCTGTAACGAGTTAGATCTCGGGATACATTGCATTTACTGCTGCAATATCTTTGTCGCTCAAAAATTTACGCTGCCCGATTCCAATATTCTCTTGCAAAGGGACAATGGTTTTTTCTCCATTTTTGGAGAACGCATTGGCCGGATAATGCATAATTGATTGATAATCGTACTCACCGTAGTCTTTGCCATCGGTGAGGTGCTGATCGAAGTTGTAACGGTACTCCGGAATAATATTTTCCCAAACAATACGAACATACAAATCACGGTCTAAACGCGATTGTTCATGCCATAGACCCAATGCATGGCCGATTTCATGAACAACATTCATGGTATTACACCGAGGGGCTAAATTTATCTCCTGGCGTCCGCCTTGTTTCCCTACATGAGAAGAACAAATGGTCCCTGGGGCCGTGGCAAAGCGGATAAAGTCTTTATATTGCTCACGATTTTTTGTAGTAAGCTCAACAAACTCCAAGTGTGTTTTTTGCTGCCAGCTATCAATAGCTTGCAAGATGGCGAGCTTATTAGTAAAAGGGAGGTCTTCTGCGATTTCATAGGGAATTATTCCTCTATCCCAACGTCCGCCACTAATTTTTGGCAGAATCATAGCGCTGCGCTTCCCCACTTCACCCGGTTTGCCAACGAGGATATCTCCTTCAACGATAGCAAGCCGCCCTACTTTCTCATAAATAATATTACGAACGCCGAGAATGGGGTCATCAACTGTCACTTCACCCAGTTGAATGGCAAAAGTTAAAATGGGAAATAATCCAAGGATGGTACTTGTTATCCGTAATGATAGACTTTTCATTTTATTCCTAATCAGCTCCACCTCTATTATGAAAAATTCTTGGCCAATTAGCAACGGCGGGCCTGGTGTTTGCATTCCACTTACTTCAATTCCAACGCTTTTCTATACAAATCATTCTTATTCCCTCCGGTCATCTCAACCACTATCTTCACCGCTTTCTTAACCGGCATTTCCTTAATCAACAAAGCTAGTAATTTATCTTCTTCTAAAGAAGGCAGGTTCTCTGTTACACGCGGAGGGAGAATCAAAACAAACTCGCCTTTTTGTCTGGATTCCTCTTCTCCAAGCCATTTTATTACCTCAGAGGTAGTACTGCTGACAAAGGTTTCAAAGGTTTTTGTTAGTTCTTTTGCCAGAACTATTTGGCTGGAATCTCCAAATATGGTAGCTATATCATGGAGGCACTCTAAAATGCGATGGGTGGATTCGTAAAAGATGAGGGTATGATTAAGTGATTTTAACTCATTGAGCCGTTCTCGTCTTGAAGACTGTTTAACCGGTAAAAATCCCGCAAAAGTAAATAAATCACACGGTATTCCTGCAGCGGATAAAGCAGCTATCAAGGCACAAGCGCCGGGGATAGGGGTTACAGTAATTCCTTGTTCTCGTGCGGCCTTAACCAGAGGAAAACCGGGGTCATTAATAAGCGGCGTGCCGGCATCACTTATTAAAGCAAAATTTTTCCCAATTAAAAGCTCATCAATTACGCTACCTACTCTAATTGACTCATTGTGAGCATGTAAAGAAATTAATGTTTTTTGAATACCCAAAGCATTTAGTAATTGACGGGAATGACGCGTATCTTCTGCTAAAATAGCGTCTACTTCTGCGAAAATACGAATTGCTCGACGACTTATGTCTTCAAGATTACCAATAGGAGTCGCTACAACGTATAAAATACCTGCCGAGGTTGATGATCTGCCTACCATAGTTTATTCTCTTGCCTTGCTGTGTTTAGGATAATTTTCATGCAATTAAAGTCTTTGATTTCCCAGTTAAGCATACTAGTCGTTAGTATTCTTCTATTACATAACAGTGTAAATGCCCAAGAATGGCAAGAACCGCAAGACTCTCCAGGATGGAATCCCCAATCTTTCACCAAACTTGCCAATAGTGCGCCTCCTAAAAAGATTGCTTTGCTTCTTCCATTGAGCGGACCATTAGAGGGGCCAGGAAATGCCGTGCGCGAAGGATTTTTGGCTGCTGCAAATAAAGCGAAAGCAAAGATTGGCGTACAATACTATGATACAACAAATAAGAATATTAGTGAGATATATAATCAGGCTATAGAAGAAGGCGCCGAATGTATAGTTGGACCTTTGTTAAAGCCAGAAGTAAACGCCATTGCTCAATTACCGCACCCTGTGCCCACGCTTTTATTAAATGAAGCACCAATCGTTGGCCAAGACAATGTTTTTCAATTTGGTCTTTCGTTAACTTTAGAAGCTAAACAAGTAGCCTCGAAGGCAAAAGCAGATGGTCATACAAATGCTTTAGTGATTGTTCCTACAGGAGTCTGGGGAGAGGAAATAGCTAAATCTTTTCAAGAAACGTGGGAACAAGAGAACGGGTTCGTCGTCGATACCTTGCATTATTCCCAACAAGATGACTTAAATAACACTATTAAAACTTTTTTACGAGTAAAAGCGAGCGAAGAGCGAGAAAAGAAAATTAAGCAATTATTGGGGCTTCATATAGAAACCCAGCCACGTCGTCGCCAGGACTTTGATGTTATCTTTTTGTTAGCGTATCCTTCCAAGGCAAGACAAATAATGCCTATGTTAAAATATTATTATGCAGGGGATATCCCTGTTTATGCTACTTCAACCGTGTATGCAGGCAACCCTAATGCCCTGCGCGATAAAGATTTAGACGGTATCATCTTTTGCGACATGCCTTGGGTATTTAGCAACCATACCACCACCAGAAATTGGCCCGAGCAATTTAATAGTTATAACCGTTTGTACGCGTTAGGGATGGATAGTTACACCCTAGCCACCCAATTAAGCCAATTGATCACATACCCTGAAATGGAATTACCACGCAAAAGTGGTGTTTTGGGACTAAATGCTAATCAGCAAATAACGCGAAGACTCATGTGGGGTCAATTTCGGGCGGGAAATGTAAAAACAGTGTAGATGGCGTTGAAAGGCCGCATAAAAATAGCATTTCCAAGAATTTTGGGTATATACTCAGCTAAATCTACAAATTCAGTATTCTATGCCTGAGTTTCAATATACTGCTATCGATTCGAATGGCAATACCGTGCAAGGTAGGCGAAATGCCTCGACGGCTGAAGATTTTGCTGGACAGCTACAAGATGAGGCCCTTATTCCTCTCGAGATAACTCGAGCCTCTGCCCATACTATAAATACCCAATCAAAAAATAGCAGGTATAAACTCTCAAAATTTTTAACCCAAAAAGTATCACAAGAAGAGTTACAAATATTTTGCAGGCAAATGTACACTGTTATTAAGGCGGGGGTACCTTTAGCTATTTCGGTAGCAAGGCTTGCTGAGACATCCAGAGATAAGAACCTGGCGCGTGCTTTACAAGAAGTATTGGTTAACTTAAATAAAGGAAGAACGTTGTATCAATCCTTAGCGGGGTTTCCGGAAATTTTTAATACTTTTTTTGTTAATTTGGTACGCGTGGGGGAAACGACAGGTAAGTTGGATAGAGTATTTCTCCATTTGTCTGAATACCTGGAGTTAGAAGTCGATACACGAAAAAAAATTAAGTCTGCGATTCGTTACCCTATTCTGGTAGTTGTTGCTACTGTGGTTGCATTAATTGTAATTAATATAATGGTTATTCCGGCGTTTGCTGATTTTTTTAAGAGTTTTCATGGAACGCTACCATTTGTCACACGTATATTAATTGCTGTGTCCGGTTTTATTATTAATTACTGGTACCTCCTTGTTTTATTTTCCATGGGTGTATTTTTTGGATTTCGTTATTGGACCAGAACCCGGCAAGGGGAATATGTATGGGCTAAGTTTCTGCTCCACGTCCCCATTGTGGGATGGATTATTCATCGCATTATCTTAGCCCGTTTCGCAAGACTCTACGCATTAGTTTTACGCGCAGGTTTAACTGCCGTAGAGGGTATTGAGCTGGTTGGTGCTTCTACAGGAAATGCCTATGTGGCGCGCAAAATTAAAACTGTTTCCAGTCTGGTTGAGCGCGGTAACACGATTGCGAAATCCCTTTCTCAATCGAGCCTTTTTACACCTTTAGTTATTCAAATGATTACCTTGGGGGAGGATACGGGAGAGGTTGATCGTTTACTCGATGACGTGGCGGACTTTTATCAAAGAGAGCTTTCCTATGATCTGGTGCGCTTAAGCGATGCAATTGAGCCAATTCTTCTTATTATTA
>NZ_LR134434.1 GCF_900637865.1 Legionella adelaidensis | reverse complement strand
AACTAACCTCTTTTTTTACAATAAATCCTTTTAAACGCATACTTTCCGCTAATTGCTTTTGTAAATCAACCGCTTCTTCTTTCTGCGCGACCTCCCCTACCAAAACTTTAAATAAATTCCCCTGCTTACCAGCAAATTTATGATAACTTGCCTTAAACCCTTTTTCTTTTAATTTATTAACTAAAATTTCAGCATTTTTCTGCTGAGAAAAAGTAGCTAATTGAACGGCAAACACCCCATTTTTTACGCTGGCAGGAATATTTTTTTTAGTCATACTCCCCAAAGTTTCTGCAGATCTCATAGGTTTTAAACTCGCCAGCTTGATAGCCGCGGGACGAATAATTGAATCCACCTGTACGACTTGCGTAGTAGCATTTCCTGCTTGATTCAGAGGCTCTGCTTTTACGGTTTGTAGTAGAGGCGCTTTAGGAAGAGGGCTAATTTTTACTTGCGCTACCTTAACAGTGCTAAACATTTTTCTTTCATCGGGTATATTTACCTTTGGAGGCGAAGGATGCTTTGGTAGGCGAATAGCAACATTCACGTGGTCATCAAAACGATAGTTTGATTTTTTCATTAAGGCAGGCAGAAAAATGGAAGCAATAGCAACAATTACAAACACCCCCACTACTCTATGTTTCATTTGTTCATTTATAGTCAACTTCATACGACTTCGCTCTCCCCTTCTAGCGCTTGCATAACAGAACCTACAGTTAAAAAAGACCCATACACGACAATTAAATCATGCTCAGTTGCTTGTAAACATGCATGGTCATATGCCAATTTAGGATTTTCGAAACACTGCGGAAAAATATTAAATTGAGCAAATACTTCAAGCAAGGTATTTTTATCGCTAGCCCGCTTACCTGTTAATACAGCAGGATACCAAAAATTAACCAAATTGTACAATGGATCTATTAATCCATACATGTCTTTATCTTTTAATGCAGAAAAAACTGCATAAATTTTACCTTTAATGGGAAAATTTTTCAGGAATTCTGCAAGAAGCTTAACAGACTGGGGATTATGAGCGACATCAAAAATGGTAGGCTTAGGTTTGGTAAGCAATTGTTGTCTGCCGGAGATAATGACCGATTGCATCGCTTTTTGGTAGTCAAAAAATTCTATTGGGATTCTTGCCTTTAAAAGCAAACTTGCGACAACCGCTGCCGCTGCAGCTTTTAAGTTGACTTGAGGTAAAGGGAGTGGTTTTAGTAACCCGCCTTCAGTGAATGAGCAGTCAATATAAAATTGATCATTTTTTTTAAAAAAATACGCTTCTCCCAGCCTATAAATGCGAACATTCTTCTCTTTGGCATATTGCAAAACACTTTGCGGTGGGTCCTCGTCTGCATACACCAAAATTTTATTTTTCTTTAAAATCCCGGCTTTTTCATAACCAATTTCTTCTTTGGTAGCGCCTAAATATTCCTGGTGATCAAAATCGATGGTAGTAATAATTGCCACATCGGCATCAATAATATTCGTAGCATCTTTTCTCCCTCCCATCCCTACTTCTAACACTAAAATATCAAGCTTGGCTTGTTTAAAATGCCATAAAGCGGCTAGTGTAGCCATTTCAAAATAAGTCAGTTTCTCGTTACAGTCTGCTTTTTGAATTTCGCGGAAGGCAAAGCATAAATCTTCGTCAGCAATAGGATTCCCATTAACTCGTATACGTTCATTAAATTGAATAAGATGTGGGGAGGTATAACTACCCACCCGATAACCGGCAGAACGATATATCGCTTCTAAACTTGCAACAGTTGATCCTTTTCCATTGGTACCAGCAACAGTGATAACGGGAATTGGCCAATCTATTAAGTTTAATGCACGCGCAAACTCTCCTACCCTGGAAAGCCCTAATCTAATTTCTTCAGGATGGCGATTTTCAAGATAATTAAGCCACTCAACCAAAGTAAATTGATTAAAATTAGGCATCCATATATTCCCTGAGAGAATGGTGATGCATTAATTTATCTATTAATTCACCTAAAGTAGAACGTAAATTTTTTCGTTCCGCGATCATATCTATATGACCGTGTTCGAGTAAAAACTCACTGCGTTGGAAACCTTCCGGAAGTGTCTGACGAACTGTTTGTTCTATTACACGGGGACCGGCAAAACCTATTAATGCATTCGGTTCTGCTATGATAATATCTCCTAAGCTCGCAAAACTTGCAGAAACTCCGCCCATGGTAGGATCAGTGAGTACAACAATAAACGGGAGTTTTGCTTCTGCAAATTTGGCCAAAGCTGCGGAGGTTTTTGCCATTTGCATTAAAGAAAATAAACCTTCTTGCATCCTTGCGCCCCCACTAGCCGTAAAGCAAATATAAGGAGTTTTGGATTCATAAGCGGCATTAACCGCCCGAACAAATTTTTCCCCTACGGTGGCTCCCATTGAACCTCCCATAAAGTTAAATTCAAAAGCACTAACAACAACTGGCTTACCTAGAATGGAACCTTTCATCACTATGAGCGCTTCCTTCTCCCCGGTAGCTTTTTGGGCTTGGGTAATTCTATCTTTATACCTCTTGGAGTCACGAAATTTCAGGCGATCAATAGGCTCTAAATTCTCTGCTATTTCTTCTTTTCCGGCTTCATCTAGTATTTGGTTAAGACGCGTTCTTGCCGTAATACGATGATGGTGGCTGCATTTCGGGCAAACTGATAAATTCTTTTCGAGTTCGGTCCTATAAAGAACTTCACCACAACCTGCGCACTTTACCCATAGACCTTCAGGGACGCCTTTTTTTTGCGCGGTTTCGGTACGAATTTTTGACGGGAGTAATTTTTTTAGCCAACTCATTGATACATTCCGGGAAAATAATGACAAAATAGTATAACGTGAATTTACGTGCCTAGGTAAGTGCCTGGAGTGTTTTTCAAATAGTAAAATAGAACTTACTTGCGCGGTCGATAGGATCCTTCATTATCCTCTCCCTCAGGAGATTCGCTATCTTTGCAGATATCAGAATTATCATTTTCACCAGGACATGTAAATAAAGGTTGCTCATTGCTTGCTTCAATTAGAGTACCTAAAAAATCTTTTATACAATGTCTCGCTTCATCGGGATATCCAATTCCAAAAGTATTACAACTCCTTATAAACTCAATGTTAAGCGCAGCAGCCCCCTGCATCGAATTTACGTCCTCACCTAGATCCATAGCCGCCGCTCCAGGTATCTCAGAATCCAAGACTTCTCCCTCTGAAAAATCGCCAATTTTTTCATAAAAGGGAGCAGCCCTATCAATACATTGAAGAGCTTGTAATACTAATTCTTCCGCTTTCATAACATTATCATGCCGACTAAAAATATTACTCAAGGTGGCATAAATATCAGCCATTAAAAAATAGGTGGCAACTTTTCCTGTTGGGTTTATTCCTTCATGTTTTAAAGTATTTCCCGCACGGGTCAATAAAAATGTTAAGGTTTTTATCTTCGACTCACCTATAGACAAATCATCTTGTTTCAGCAGTTGCAGAGAATTTTTTATTGTTTTTAAGTCTGAAGATGAGAAAAAGTTGCGCATAATTTGGTTTTCCCTAAATGTGTTCTAATGTAGTACATTTAATTATAAATAATATCATAGTTTTTTTATTTTGTCTTAATGTGCTCTTAATGTTCAAATCCGTATACTATGCAAGATTTAGCTGTAATCTGTAGGAATGTATATGAGAATAGAGAAGTTACAAGCATTATTAATTGCCGAATGTGAACAAAAGAGCGTATCTCCTGATGTGTTACCCTCAGTAAAGATTCTCAAGTCCATCCTTTACTGCGGAGCCCATGACGAGGATATTACCCGCTTTGTAGTCCCTAAAATTATTGAAATGGCGAGTACAGGGAAGTTCTCAAAAGATGCGATCATGCACTTTATCCATAGTACTCCTCAAATAAGGATCCTGGAAATACCTGTACGTCATGCTTTAGATGACACCATAGAGCAGCGCCGCATGGATAGTTTATCGCGTCTCATTTCTCTTGATAATAAATATACACCTTGCACCGCCGTTGCTTTTTATAAAGGGGAATTAATCCTTTCCTCTAATTCACCGGCAGATATCTCTGATGACCAATTAGCTGACTGGTTAGCAGCCAAGATCGGAATAATACAAGAATTCTTACACCCTTTACTGGATGATTTAAAACCAGGAAGCCAGCCCAATCTAAAGACAATACAATTTTCAACGCGAGCCAGGTTATTAGCTACCGAAAGTGTTTTAAAACTAATGAATCCTGAAATAGGCGGAATAGGCCAAGTAGTCCCAGCCCAGCACCGAAAAATTGAGCGAAAGACTCCCACCGCACACTTGGTTAATGCATTATTGAAGTTAGGCAAACATTGTGTATTAGGTGTACTTACTAATGGGAAAAAAGGATTTACTGAAGACGAACTAAAAGCTTTACTGGCTCCCAACTCAACCATTGTTGTACAAAACAGGCAAGTTCTTACTAGGGAGCAATTGCATGCGGAGCAGGCAATCCTTTATTACTTGAGACATCACACTGATTTTAAAGCAAGTGGCACACCGATAAACATTGGAATTTCCAAACTTTGCTGCAGAGACTGCCACAATGTATTAAATAGAGAAAAGCAAACGAGCCATAGAGGCAGCCATGGAGTAAAATTTCCTAACGTATATGATATTGACACTCAGCAACTGGCAAGTAGTGAAAGAACAAGGCTGGACGCCGATTTATGTGCTTCAGATAGTGATAGTGATTGTGATTTTCTGCCACAGCTGGAAGATGACTTTGATATTCCTAAACTCGAGTCATTCGAAGCTGCCGCTGCTGCAGCACCAAAACCGAGCATTAAATCACAAGAAAAACATATGTTCTTTAAAACTTGTAACGAAGAACCGCAACAGGCC